>NZ_RZOL01000001.1:0-108499 GCF_004022985.1 Mesorhizobium sp. M7A.F.Ca.ET.027.02.1.1
ACAGGAATGACGGCGTCGATAGCCATGGAGCCGCCCAGCCAGACATCGACCTGCTGCCAAAGCACCGTCGACAGAGGGCGCAGTTCAAGCCATAGCCACCATGCGGTGGGGCTGGCCGGATAGGTGCCCAGCAACAAGGTCGCCATGCGCTCCCCTGCCAGGACCGCCAGAATGAGAAACGGAAAGGCGAAAAGCAGAAGCGGCTGGCGTTTCATGTTCCCTCGACAATCTGCAAGCCAGGATAGGCCGTATAGATTGCTCAAGGCTTAACAGCCTACCTCCGGCCCTCTCCCGATTGCGAGCGTTCGAGGACGGCAAAGAAGATCACGGTGAGCAGAAGGACGATCAGCAGCAGCACGAACGCGGCGGCCGCGCCTTCGTTGAGCGAAAGGCCGAGAAAGGCACGGCGATAGGCAAAGAAGCTCAGCACTTCGGTCGCGTTGCCAGGCCCGCCCTTGGTCAGGACATAGGGCAGATCGTAGGTCCGGAACTCGTTGATCAGCTGGATGATGATGGTGATCGCCGCGACCGGCCGCAGCATCGGCAGGGTGATGTAGAAGAATTGCTGCCAGCCGCGTGCGCCGTCCACTTCAGCCGCCTCATAGGGATCTCGCGGCAAAGCTGCGAGCCCCGCGGCGAGGATCAGCACGACGAAGGACATTTGCTGCCAGATGTCGATCGCCGCCATCGTCCAGAGCGCCATGCCTGGCGTGCCTAGCCAGTCGAGGCGCGGCAGGCCGAACGTTTCCATCAGATGATTGGCGATGCCGAGATTGGGCTGGAGCAGCATGCGCCAGATCAGGGCGACGCTGATCGGCGACATCGCCATGGGAATGGTCAGAACCGCGAAATAGACCGGCTTCATCCGGACCGTCCGGTTGAGCATCAGGGCAATGCCGAGCCCGATCACGAACTCGCCGACCACCGTCACCGCCGAATAGCGCACGGTGAGCCAGAGCGCGTTCCAGAACAGCTCATCACCGATCATCGAGGCGAAATTCTTGAACCCGACAAGCGGCAGAAGCTGCGGCTTGATCAAGGTCATCGAGGAAATCGAGAGGATGCAGGCATAGGCCAGCGGAAAGCCCATCACGATCGCCAGCAGCAACAGGCCGGGCAAGGCAAAGGCCCAGCCGGTCCGCCACTCGCGGCCACGGGCAGCCCATCCTTTTTTGATCGCATTGTGCATCGTGGCCGAGCCTTGGTCGGTTGCTGATCTCGTCAAGATCCGGGGTCTGACAAGATCCGGCGCGGCTGGCACCGCCGCGCCGGATCTCCTTGCCGAGCCGGACCGCTATTTGTCGAGGAGCCCCTGCAAGCCGTCGGAAGCCGCCTTCAGCGCCGCGTCCGATGTCGCCTGGCCGCCAGCCGCCAGCGAGAGCTGGGTACCGAGCAGATCCTCGTATTGCGCCGAATAGGTGAAGATCGGAAACGACTTGCCGGTCGCCACCACATCCTCGGCGGTCTTGTAGAAGGGATATTTCGCCAGCACCGCCGCATCGGCATAGACATCGCTGCGCACCGGCGCGTGGCCCTCGAGCGCGCGCTTCACCGAAACATCCTTGCTCTGCACCCACTGGATGAAAGTCCATGCGGCTTCCTGCTCTTCCGGCGACGTGTTCTTGGGAATGCCCCAGCCCCAACCGCCGCTTTCGCCATGGCCACCCGGCATCACCGACAGGCCGACCTTGCCGGCGACCGTCGGACACTTCACGGCATCGTCCATCTGCGGCAGCATCCACCAATAGGTGACCATGCTGAAGGCGGAACCGCTGCACATCAGGCGCATGGTGTCATCGAGTGTCGCCGATATGGCACCCTGCTGGGCGCCATGCTGGATGTTGTCGACATAGAGATCGAGCGCCTTCTTGGCCTCTGCCGTGTCGAGGCTCGCCTTGCCGTCGGCATTAAGATAGCTGCCGCCGGCGGAGAACAGGTAGTTGGAGAATTCCATGCTGTTGGGATCGCCGCGCTGGCCCTGCATCGCGGCTCCGGCGACGCCGGCATTGGCCTTCATGAATTTGGAAATCGCCACATAGTCTTCGAGGGTCGTCGGCAAAGCGAGTTCCTTGCCGGTTGCCGTCTTGTAGGCGGCCTTGAGCTTCTCGTCGCCGATCAGGTCCGTGCGGTAGAGGAGGCCCATCGAGTAGTTGTACATGGGCACCAGGAACAGCTGATCCTTGGTCCGGCCGAGCAGGTCAAGCGTCGAGGGGATGAAGGGGCTCAGATCGTATTTGGATTTCCCGACGAAAGGTTTCAGATCGGCGAGCCAGCCGGCCGCCGGAAATTCGCCGGCCCACAGGAAGTCGACCTCGAGCACATTGTAGTAGCTCTGCGGCGCGGTCAGCTGCGACACCAGCTTGTCGTGCATGTCGGGATAGCCGATCTTCTCGAACTCGACCTTGATGCCGGTCTGCTTCTCGAATTCGGGCAACAGCGCTTCGATGATCTTGGTTTCCGGCACGTCCTCCATCAAGGCGTGCAAGGTGATGGGCTCAGCCGCCCTGGCCGGAAGCGATGCGCTGACAACCGCTGCCCCGCTCACCGCCGTCATCAGCATTTTGATCAAGGTCTGCTTGTTCCAAGTCATAACTCTCTACTCCTCTTTCCCTCTGGACGCGGCGGTGATCCCGTCACGATTTCATAACCGGCTAGCGAGCCATGTCGGCTCTCGGAGCGGCCGGCCTATTTCACGCTGCCGAACGTCAAGCCCTGGACGATGAAACGCTGGATGAAGCGGGAAGCCACGACCAGCGGCAGGATGGCAAGGACGACGCCGGCAGAGACCTTGGCGATCTGGACGCCGTTCGAGGTCTGCAACGCGGCGAGCGCAACCGGTATGGTCGCCGTCTTCGGCCCGCTCAAAACCAGGGCAAACAAAAACTCATTCCACGCCAGGATGAAGCCGAGGACGCCGGCGGCCGCGATACCGGGCATCGACACCGGCAGTACAATGCGCCAGAAGGCGCCCCAGGCGGTCGCGCCGTCGGTCAGGGCCGCCCACTCCAGATCGACTGGAATGCCTTCGAAGAAGCCCATCAGGATCCAGGTCAGGAAAGGCAGGTTGAGCGCGGCATAGACGATGATCAGCCCGGTCAGCGAATTGCTGAGCTCCAGGCTTCGGAACAGCGTGAAGGTCGGCAGCACCAGCGCCACGGGCGGCAGCATTTGCGTCGCCAGAACGGCAAAACGCGCCCACCGACCGCCCGTACGGAAACGGGCGAAGGCATAACCGGTGGTGGCGGCAAAAGGCAATGCGAGTAGAACCGAGCCGAGCGCGACGATCAGGCTGTTGAGGTAGGACTGACCGAAGCGGCTCGACAGGAGCGCCGAATAATTGTCCGTCGTAAAGGCCGGCATCAGCTCGTTGCTGTAGGATAGCTGCTCGGGCACGAAGCTCGTCCGCAGCACCCAGAGCGGCGGCAGCAGCACGATGGCGCAAACGACAATCAGCCCGAAATGCAGGCCGAAGCGGCGACGAAAGGCCGGCCGCTCGTTTCTGTCCATGCTGGTCATCGAGTGGCCCCCATGAGGCTCGGCCGCGCGATCACCAGTTCGGTTTCGGGATCAAACAGGTGCATCGGCAGCGGGTCGATGTAGAGTTCGACGATCGAGCCGACGGGCGCCGTGAAATAACGGCTCAGGCGGGCGGCGATCTCCAACGGCTTGCCGCCTCCGGCGGGGTGGGCATCGTCCGTGCCGGTGGCCTGACCGGCAATCTGGCCGATCAGGACGTTCTCGGCGCCGAGAGCTTCGACGGCCACGACCCGTACGGAAATCTTTTGCCAGTCCGGCTTGTCGGGGCTTTCGTGGAAATCCTCGGCCCGCACGCCCAGAATGACGCGGCGCCCGACACGCTCGCCATAAGCGTTGCGGTGGCGGGCGGGGACGGCAAGCACGGCACCACTATCGGTCAGGACGGAGAGCCCTCCGCCAGGTGCGGCCTGAAGCGTGGCCGGAATGAGGTTCATCGGCGGCGTCGCCAGGAAGCGCGCGACGAAGGTGTTGACCGGGTCGGCATAGACTTCAAGCGGCCGGCCGGCCTGGACCAGGCGACCATCGCGCATGATGCATATGCGATCGCCCATGGTCATGGCCTCGACCTGGTCGTGCGTGACATGGACGATGGTGCGGCCGAGGCGTCGGTGCAGCTTGACGAGTTCGAGCCGCATCTCGGCACGCAGCTGCGCATCGAGGTTGGACAGCGGTTCATCAAGCAGGAAGGCCGCCGGTTCGCGAACGATCGCCCGGCCAAGCGCGACACGCTGACGCTGGCCGCCCGAAAGCGCTGCCGGCTTGCGGCCGAGAAGATTCTGCAAACCGAGCAGGTTCGCGGCGTCGGCAATCTTGGCATCGATCACTGCTGCGTCGGTGCCGCGCATCTTCAGCCCGAAAGCCATGTTCTGCCGCACCGACATATGCGGATAGAGCGCGTAGCTCTGGAAAACCACCGCGACGTTGCGGTCGCGCGGCGCGACATTGGCGACGCTCTTGCCACCGATGCGAAGATCGCCGGAGGAGATACTCTCCAGGCCGGCAATCATCCGCAGCGTCGTCGACTTGCCGCATCCCGACGGGCCGAGAAAGATCACGAATTCGCCATCGGGAATGGTGAGATCGACCTCATGCACCCCGTAATTGCCATTGCCGTAGAGCTTGGAAACGCGATCGAGCTCGATAGACGCCATAGACATTCCTCATGAACCCGTCTGACCCGGCTGAACGCCGAAGGCCGAAGTCGAGCGAACGGTCATCTTAGAGAACAAAATGTAACATTGAAAGCCTGCCTTCTGATCATATGTGTTCACTTTTTTGGATGGCGCGTGCCAGCATCAGGATCCGGTTACAGCCGCCAAAAGCCGTCAGGTCATGTAGACGCCGCCGGTCACGTTGACGCCCTGGCCAGTCATGAAGCGGGCTTGATCCGAGCAGAGGAACACGACGACGTCGGCGACATCCTCCGGCAACTCGAGCCGGCCGAGCGGCGTCTGCGCGATATAGTCGGCGACCACCCGTTCGGGCGTGACCTGCCGCAGATGCGCCTCCCATTCGACTTCGCGCGATTGCATGCCGGTCTTGACGAACCCCGGGCAGACGGCATTGACGCGGATTCCCTTGGGCGCGAGTTCGCGGGCAAAGGCCTGGGTCCAGCCGAGCACGGCGAACTTGGATGCCGAATAATGCGCCAGGAGCGGCGCACCGACCTTCGCGGCAAGCGAGGCGGTGTTGACGATGCAGCCCGTGCCTTGCTTGACAAAATGCCGTCCAGCGATCTGATTTGCGAGGAATACCCCGCGCGCATTGACCGAGAAGTTGAAGTCCCACTCCTCGTCGGTCAGATCGAGCGCGTGCTGCATGGTGGACACGCCGGCATTGGCAATCAGGATATCGCAGCCGCCTAGCGCTTCCAGCACAGTGGCAAAGGCCGCCTCGACGGAATCGCGACGGCGAACATCGACCGTGACGGCGGCGGCACCGCCGCCAATCTCCTCGGCCGCCTTGCGCGCCGCGTCGGGATCCAGATCGCCGATCGCCACGGCGACACCCTGCCGCGTCAGGGCGGTCGCGATCGCGCGACCGATCCCCGCGCCGCCACCCGTCACAAAGGCACGCTTGCCCGCGAGTTCGGCAAGCACTGGAGGAATGACGGAGGCAGCCGGCATGATCGTAATCTCTCTGCTTGGTGGCGGAACGCGTTCTGTTAATATCGAGATGCATACCAATAAATTCGAACACTGCAAACATATTTTTGTTTGAAAATGTTTGATCATGCGGTAGAGTCGAAGTTGCAGACCGCTTCGTCAGCGGCTTACCCACCGGATACATCGATGGCCGACGACACCGCCTCTCCCCTATCGTCCACGCATGGCGCACCGCGTGATGCCGATCGTCAGCGCCTTCTCGCGCACGATCGACAGGCACGCATCCTGGCTTTCCTGCGCCGCACGGGGTCGCTCACCGTCGCTGCGGCAGCGGCCGAACTCGCCGTTTCCGACATGACGATCCGCCGTGATCTGGTCGAATTGGAGCGCGAGGGCAGGCTTGTACGAATCCACGGAGGTGCGATCGAGGCGGACAACCCGCCGCTGGTCGCCATGGACAGTGAGGAGCCGAGTTTCGATTCGCGCTTGCGCCAGCGCCGTGACCCGAAGGCCGCGATTGCCGCCGCCGCGGCCGCCTTGGTTTCGGGATACCGCACGATCGCATTGGATGTCGGCACCACCACCTATCTGATGGCCGAGCACCTCAAGGACCTTCCGCACGCCAAGGTGTTCACCAACAGCCTCAGGATCGCGGCGGCGCTGAACGGCGGCGTGCCCGAAGTCTATGTTGCCGGCGGCCGTGTACGGGCCGACGAGATGTCGACCGGCGGGCCCGCGGCCATCGCCCAGTTCGAGGCGCTGTGGTTCGATGTCGCCGTGATCGGCGTCTCCGGCATCACGGCGGACGGCCTCTTCGACTATTCCTTCGATGATACCGATATGAAGCGCGCCTATCTGAGACGCTCAGGCACCAAGATCGTGCTCTGCGATTCCGCCAAATTCCTGCGCATGTCGCTGGTGCGGATAGCGCCACTGTCGGACGTCGACATCCTCATCACCGATGCCGAGCCGCCGGCCAAGATCGCCGCGGCGCTCGCCGCGGCCAAGGTCGACCTGCGCATCGCGCCGCCGCTGACGCGCGACTGAGGCGCAACATTTTCACTTTATCCCCAAGGAGACGACTCGATGGTATTTGAATTTTTCGGCGACAAGAAGAAGGCTGTCATCTCGATGGCACATATCGGTGCCCTGCCGGGAACGCCCCTCTATGATGCCGATGGCGGCCTCGACAAGCTGATCGATGGCGTGCTCTCCGACATCCGCAAGCTGCAGAGCGGCGGCGTCGATGCCATCATGTTCGGCAACGAGAACGACCGCCCCTATGTCTTCAAGGCGCCGCCCGAAGGCATTGCCGCCATGACCGCGATCGTCCAGGCGGTGAAACCCGAGCTGAAGGTGCCGTTTGGCGTCAATTATCTCTGGGACCCGACTGCCAGCGTCGCGATCGGGGCAGCCACCGGAGCCCGTTTCGTGCGCGAGATCTTCACCGGCCTGTTTGCTTCCGACATGGGCCTGTGGGAGCCCGATTGCGCCGCCGCCTCGCGCCTGCGGCACAATCTTGGCCGCGACGACATGAAGCTTCTCTTCAACATCAATGCAGAGTTCGCACACTCGCTCGACCAGCGTCCTATTGAATTGCGCGCCAAGAGCGCGGTGTTCTCGTCGATGGCCGACGCCATCCTCGTTTCCGGTCCGATCACTGGCCAGCCGGCCGACCAGTCCCACCTGCGCAGCGTCTGCGAGACGATCAAGGACGTGCCGGTCTTCGCCAACACCGGCGTGAACATCGACAATGTCCGCGATGTCCTTTCGCTGGCGAGCGGCGTCGTGATCGGGACCCATTTCAAGATCGATGGCAATACCTGGAACGCCGTCGACGGCGATCGGGTCAAACGCTTCATGGACGTTGTCGCCACTTTGCGCTGAGAACGGCTTCCACGGCGATGCCGGCCATCGCGCCGGCTCGCGGTGATCATATCGATCGTTGCGGGCCGGCGTCCGGAATGATCGACTGGTATCGAGCAGCGGGACACGACGAGGCAGACAGGTTCGCCCGCCTGCCCTTCCCGGCATTTCAATGGATTCGACATGGCGTTCGTTCTCGGTCTCGATATCGGCACCACCTCGACGATCGGCATTCTGATCCGGCTTCCCGATCAGGTGCTGGGCCTCGCCTCGCGCCCCGTCACGCTGCATTCCGAGCATGCGGGCTGGGCCGAGGAAGATCCCGCGCAATGGTGGACCAATGTCCGCGACATCGTGCAGGAGTTGCTGAGGACCAGCGGCATCAAGGCCGAAGAGATCGTGGCGATCGGCACCACCGGCATGCTGCCGGCGGTCGTTCTTCTGGACGACCAGGGCGAGGTGCTGCGACCGAGCATCCAGCAGAGCGACGGCCGCTGTGGCGCCGAAGTTGCCGAACTGCGGACCGAATGCGATGAGGCGGCTTTCATCGCCAAGGCCGGCAACGGCATCAACCAACAGCTGGTCACCGCAAAGCTGCGCTGGATAGAGCGTCACGAGCCGAAGGTGTTCAGCCGCATCGCCACCGTTTTCGGCTCCTATGACTATATCAACTGGCGCCTCACCGGTGAACGTGCGGTCGAGCAGAACTGGGCGCTGGAGGCCGGCTTCGTCGATGTTTCGACGCACCGGATCGACGACGACCTGGTGGCGCTCGCCCACATACCGCGCTCGGCCGTGCCACGAAAGATCGCCTCGCATGAGATCCTCGGTTCCGTCTCGGCGAAGGCCGCGGATGAGACCGGCCTGATGGCGGGAACACCTGTCGTCGGTGGTGCGGCCGACATGATCGCCTCCGCGCTCGGCGCCGGAGTTGCCAAAGCAGGCGATGTCCTCCTGAAATTCGGCGGCTCGGTCGATATCCTGATCGCCACCGATCAGATCAAGCCAGATCCCCGCATGTATCTCGATTACCACCTGGTGCCGGGCCTGTTCATGCCCAATGGCTGCATGTCGACCGGCGGCTCGGGCCTCAACTGGTTCGTACGCAATTTCGCCGGCGGCGAGATGGCCACGGCACAGGCCGAGGGTATTTCGGTACACCAGCGGCTCGATGCGCTGGCGGCAGAGCGTCCCGCCGGTGCCGATGGCCTCACCATCCTGCCCTACTTCCTCGGTGAGAAGACGCCGATCCATGATCCAGCGGCTCGTGGCGTGATCGATGGGCTGACGCTGTCGCACGATATCGGCCATGTCTGGCGCGCTTTGCTCGAGGCCTATGCCTTTGCCATCGCGCATCATATCGAGGTGCTCAACGACATGGGCCACCGGACCGAGCGCTATCTCGCCTCCGACGGCGGCTCAAGCAGCAAGGTCTGGATGCAGATTGTCGCGGATGTCCTGCAAAAGCCGGTCCAACGCCTGACCGGGCACCCCGGCTCTTGTATCGGCGCTGCCTGGACGGCGGCGATCGGCGTCGGCCTGACCGACGACTGGTCGGGCGTTTCCGGTTTCGTCAGCTTCGCCGACCGGCTCGATCCCGACCCGCGCAAGGCTGACATCTACCGCGACGGCTATCGCCGCTATCGCGATCTTTATGCGCGCCTGTCGGCTCCTGGCGCGACCAGAGCGGGATCGTCATCGTGATGTATCGCGCCGTCGCCTGGGACATCGACGGAACGCTGATCGACAGCGAGCCGTTGCATCATCAATCCCTCCTCGCCGGCTGCCGCAACTGGAACGTCGATCTTGACGACCTGCCCGACCAAGCCTTTCGCGGCATCCATATGGGCGACGTCTGGACAACGCTGCGTCCGCGTCTCCCGGTCGGGCTCGACCAGGCGGAGTGGCTCGCCGCTATCAATGCCCACTACGTCGCGAACCGGGCGAACGCCGTCCCGATCCCCGAGGCGGTCGAGACGATTCGGACCCTGGCTGACCGCGGCGTCCCGCAGGTCTGCGTCTCGAATTCCGGCCGGCAAGTCGTCAATGCCAATCTCGATGCGCTCGGCGTGCTCGACCATATGAGTCTCACAATCAGCCTCGACGACGTGTCGGCCGGCAAGCCCGACCCCACGCCCTATCGCGAGGCCTGCCGGCAGCTCGCCGTAGCTCCAGGGTCGGTGGTGGCCGTGGAAGACAGCCGCACCGGCACTAAGGCAGCACGAGCCGCCGGTCTGTTCGTGGTCGGCTATCTCCCCAGCGGCGGCCTGCTCGGCGACGTCGATCTCAGCACCAACCGCCTGTCGTCGATCCTGAACCTGTTTCCCGGCTGAGGGTTTGCGCGTCGTTCCAAGTGTGCGCTTGACCATGCATGCAGGTTTGTAGCGTGATGGCAGCTGATCGATTCACATCGATCCGGTAGGAATCCTCTTGCGCCTCGGCGTCGTGAAACCGCGAACGACACCACACCCAGGATTGGACGCTTGATGAACGACCTCCCCCAAACACTTGCAGCGGACTCGCTCGGGCCAACCGTGACGATTGGAGAAATCCTGGTAGAGATCGTCGCGAGGCAGACGGGCACCGGCTTCCGGGAACCTATCGACCTCATTGGTCCCTTTCCGAGCGGCGCGCCCGCCATCTTCATCGATCAATGCGCACGTATGGGCGGAGCGGCCGCAATGGTGGGCGTGGTCGGCGACGACGATTTCGGCGTCGTCAACATGGAGCGCCTGAAGCGGGACGGCGTAGACACTTCGGCCATCGCTGTTTCCCCGGATTATCCGACGGGCAGCGCCTTTGTTCGCTACCGCACGGACGGAAGCCGCGATTTCGTCTACAACATCGCCAAATCCGCCGCCGCCCGACTGGAATGGAGCCCGCAGGTCGAGGCGCTGATCGCGCGTTGCGGGCATATCCATGTCATGGGAACGGTGTTCGCAAGTCCCGCAGCCTGGGCGATCACCGAACGCGCGATCCCGCTGATCAAGGCACGCGGCGGCACGATGTCGCTCGATCCGAACCTGCGCAAGGAATTGCTGGCGCACGGCCAGACCGAGGAGAAATTCGCCGGTCTGGTGGACGAAGCGGACCTGCTGCTGCCGTCGGGCAATGAATTGTTCCTGGCCGCCGGCACGGACGGGGAGGAACGCGCGATCGAGGCGCTGTTCAGACGAGGGGTCAAGGAGATCGCCGTGAAGCGCGGCGAACATGGCGCGTCAGCCCGTCAAAGCACCGGAGCCCGCGCCGATTGCCCCGGCCTCATCGTCGAGGAAACGGACCCCACCGGCGCCGGCGACTGTTTCGGGGGAGCCTATGTCGCATGCCGGCGGCTGGGGATGGCGCTGCAGACGGCGCTCGAATTCGCCAACGCGGCAGGGGCGCGCAACGTCACACGCCTCGGTCCCATGGAGGGAGCCGGCACGCCGGCCGAGCTGGAGGATTTCATGGCAAGAACGGCGAGAAGAAATTGATGCGTGTGGCGATCGACGATTTGCCGGACCTGCACAGGGACGGGAAGAAAATCGGGGTGACCTCGGTGTGCTCGGCGCACCCGCTGGTGCTGAAAGCCGCACTGCGCCACGGGCGGGAAACCGGCACCACCGTCCTGATCGAGGCGACGTGTAATCAGGTCAATCATCTGGGTGGTTATACGGGCATGACGCCGGCCGATTTCGCGGCGATGGTGGAAGCGCTCGCGGCAGCCGAGCAGTGCCCGCAAAAGCTGATCGTGCTTGGCGGGGATCATCTCGGCCCCAATCCCTGGAGAGACCGGCCCGCCGAGGAGGCGATGGCGCAGGCCGGGACGATGATCGATGCCTATGTCCGCGCCGGCTTCCGCAAGATCCACCTCGATGCCTCGATGGGCTGCGCGGGTGAACCGGCGGCGCTAGACGACCACACGGTGGCCGGGCGCGCGGCCAGGCTGGCAGGCGTCGCGGAGCAGGCGGCAGCGCAGAGCGGCGGGGCAAGCCCGGTTTACATCATCGGCACGGAAGTGCCGCCGCCCGGCGGCGCCGATCACACATTGGATGCGATCACCCCGACCAGTCCGGAGGCCGCTCGCCAGACACATGCCATTCATGCCCAGGCATTCCACACCGCCGGGCTTGAAAGCGCATTTTCCCGCGTCATCGGGCTTGTGGTGCAGCCGGGCGTGGAGTTCGGCAACCAGAATGTGATTTTCTACGATCGGCCAAAGGCCCGCGACCTGGCGGCAACCCTCGACAGATTGCCGTCGCTTATTTTCGAAGCCCATTCGACGGACTATCAAGGTGAGAGGCCGTTGCGTGAACTCGTCGAGGACGGCTTCGCCGTCCTCAAGGTCGGACCCGAGCTGACCTTCAAGCTGCGCGAGGCGCTGTACGCGCTCGACCTGATCGCTTCCGACCTGGTGCCTGGCTATGGCGAGCGGCCACTTTACCACGCAATGGAAGAGCTGATGCAAGGCACCCCCAAGAATTGGGCAAGCCACTATCATGGAAGCGATGCCGACAAGCGGACGCTGCGCCACTACTCCTATTCCGATCGCATCCGATATTATTGGGCGATCCCGCAAGCCCGTGCCGCCTGCAACCGTCTCTTCGATACGTTGAACGGCCGCAAGGTGCCGGTGACGCTGTTTCTCCAGCACCTGCCTTCTGCAGTCACATGGGCTGACCGCGCCTGCGACGTCGAGGAGATCGCGATCGGTCACGTCCGGCGGAGCATCGAGGCCTACGCCGGGGCATGCGGCACCTGAACCCTTCGTCCGGTTGTTCAAGGCCAGAGCGCATGGGCTGGCGGGCGGCAGGAACGCTTACAGCGATGGCCCCAATCGGATCGGACTGCCATCGCTGAAACGGGATTGACGGAACCTGTGGAGGTTGTGCCCGGTCTCGTTGCCTTGGACGAGGTCGGACAGCACACGGCCAATGCCGGGTCCGATGCCGAAGCCGTGACCACTCATCCCGGTCGCTATGACGAGACCTGGGATCGCAGCGGCGCGATCGACGATGGGCACGACATCAGGCATCGCATCGATCATGCCCGCCCAGCTCGCCTTGATCGGCACAGTCGTGAACTGAGGGAAAAGCTCCCTGAACCCGCGGTCGATGGCGCGAAGCGCCGACGTCTCGGGAGCGGGATTGAGGACCCGCATCCGTTCGAAAGGGCTTTCTTCATCCGCGTTCCATCTGCGCGGCGTCGACCAGCCATCCGGGTATCCTCGCGGCGCGGCCGGCAGGTAGCGCGTGCCGAAGGGATTGGCCATCAGGGCGCTGAAATATTTGCCCGCATGGCGAAATGCGTCCGGCCCTATGTAGAGTTGGCTGCTGCCTCCCGATGCGAGCGTATACCCGCCATCCTGCCTGCGCCGGAAAGCGATGCATTCATCCGCGGCGGCACCGGTGTGGATTTCCGGCATCGGTGCTGTCGCGGCGACGGTCGCCCTGACGCTGAGCTGCGGAATCGAGATGCCGTGGGCGCGCAGAAAGAGCGACGTCCACGCGCCGCTGGCGACGACGACGCTCGAGGTCGCGATGTGCCCTTTCTCGGTCCAGACGCCACTGATGCGTCCCGCGGAGATGTCGAGCATACGTGCCGCGCAATTCTCGATGATCGTCACACCTTCGCGGGCCGCCAGGCGAGCAAGCGCGGGCACCGCGACCCAAGGTTCCGCCCGCATGTCCGACGGGGTGATCATTGCGCCTTTGAACGGGCGCGACATGGCAGGGATCAGGCTTGCCAACTCACCTTGGTCGAGGAGACGCGTGTCGACGCCATGAGCCTGGGCAATATCGAGAAACTTCGCGAAACCGGCCATCTCCTTGTCTGTCCGCGCAAGGTAGGTAACGCCCGTCTGCTTCAGCCCTATGTCCTCGCCACATTCCTGCGCCAGTTGCCGCCAGAGGCGCTGCGCTTCGATGACGATCGGCAGTTCGTCGGCATCGCGGCCCTGCTGCCGGATCCAGCCCCAATTGCGCGAGGATTGCTCGGCGGCGATGCGGCCCTTTTCCAGCAGCGTCACCGAGACGTTCCGTCGCGCCAGAAACAGTGCCGTGGTCACGCCAATGACGCCGCCGCCGATGATCACGACTTCCGAGGTCTTCGGCAGCGGCTGCTGGAACTGGATCGAGGTGGCTTCGGTGAAGGGGAAGATTGTCAAAGAGCACCGTCCTTCTTGGTATGCTGCGGCGACATCCGGTCCACGCTGGCAGCGAGATCTGGGCAGCGATATCTGGCCGCCGTGAAATGTCGATACCACGCGAGGAGATTGATCGTCAGCTAGTGCTTGCCGACAAGGACGGCGGCAGATCGCGGGTTTGGAAGAGCCCTGGACAATGAGTCCTGAAACCGCCGGCCTGGCGAGTGTTGCAAGCAGTTCCCGAGAAATCGTTGGCGAGCATGCTTATTCGCAGGCCGGCCCAACTGGTCTGAACCTTGAGCGCGAAGGCCGGAATGCAATAGGTATCACAAAACCGCCAAAATGGCTCAAGGGCCAGAGCAATTCCGTAAAATCGTCCAACCAATCAATTACTTACAGGAAAAACCCGATGGTACCGTTGGCTGGGATCACTCAGCCCGTCACTAGCTGTTTTTGTTACATTTTCCATCTTGCCGGGTGTCGTTTGTATCACAATACGTATCACAATAGGTAACACGATCTCGGCAGCGGATATTCCGCCGGCGACACGGACAGACGCACCTTGCATCGCGTACGAGGCTGCGCAATTTTTGCAAAAGCAGGAACATAGCTGCATCGCCCAAGTTAAATACCGACGGCATTGGACCACGAATTCATTTTCGCATTTTCCAGGCTGCCAGAATGCTCCGGGATTTTTGATGCTCGAACGAATGGGCAGGACAATGTATCGCTGTCACAATGGCACGCTCGATTTTGGAACGGAGCTTTTGACGAAACCCTACACGATCGACTAGTTGGCCGAGAAGGTCCGAAAGGTGCTCGATCGAAAGTAACGACTGGCCAGAGGCGATGTACTCAAGTGGCCTACCCATAAGCCACTGTAGGCACGGCGGGGCGGCATGATGCCTCATGGGAACCAGGGGCACTGCCGCGAGTTCTTTGGAATGGCAAACCATACGGTCACAAGCGTGCTTACCTCAATTGGCACATTGACCTCTCGTCCCGCTGCGTTCCTGATCTTGTTGGCTTACGCAATTCTTTGGATGATCTTCGAGCGACAGAGCTTGGATTGGCACGGAGCCGCAATCACGCGGATCGATGATGAAGAGCCCGAGGAGATCGAAAAGCATCGCCATCGCCAGCAGCGGGGCGATTGACGTGCAGCCTTTCGGTTTTGTCGCGTCAGGCGCCCGCAAGAAGACCTCCGGCATTGAGCTTTGGCGAAAGGTGCTCATCTATCTGGCCATCGCCACCATGGCCAGCCTGCTCACGGTGTTGATCATAAATCTTACTCCAGAGCCGCGCGTTCTACGATCAATCGTCCCCCATCGGTTCGACGCTACGGATCCCCAATTTTCCGAGACGATGAGCAGCTATTCGCAAGGGCAGATGTTCGATTCCAATGCGGTCCAAACTCTCATCAACGGAGACGAAATATTTCCGTCTATGCTGCAAGCAATCGGGACGGCTCGATCCAGCGTCGACATGGAGACATATATTTATTGGTCAGGAGCCATCGGCTACGAGTTCGCGATCGCATTGGCGGCGAAGGCCAGCGAAGGCGTCGAAGTCCGTGTGAACGTCGACTGGGTTGGCAGCCTTCCCTTCGACGAGGACTTGATCCACATCATGACCACTGCCGGTGTGAAGTTCGAACGCTATCGGCCTTTACGCTGGTATACGTTGGACCGTGTGAACAACCGAACTCATCGCAAACTGCTGATCGTCGATGGCCGGGTAGCATTCACTGGCGGCGTCGGCATTGCCGATAATTGGCGCGGGAACGCACGCAACTCAAATGAATGGCGCGACACGCACTACCGGATCGAAGGACCCGCCGTGTCCGCATTCCAAGCGGCGTTCGCGGAAAACTGGCTTGAGACGACCGGCGAGACATTGCAGGGCGGAAAGTTCTACCCTGCAGTTGCGCCCGCTGGTGGGCTCGATGCCCAGTTGATACTTTCTTCGCAGCCAAACGGCTCGGAGAACATGGAGTTGATGATGTTGGCAGCAATAGCCGCGGCCAAGGATCATCTGCGCATCGGCATGGCCTACTTCGTGCCCGACGACATAGCCCTGCAGCAGATTCTTGATGCAAGGAAGCGAGGCGTCTCGGTCGATGTCATCGTTCCCAATTGGCTGACGGATGTGCCCATAGTGCGAAAGGGTTCACGTTATTTCTGGGGCGAATTGCTCAAAGCCGGTGTGCGCATTTTTGAGTTTCAACCCACAATGTACCACCCCAAGCTTTTGATCGTCGACGATGTCTGGGTGAGCGTTGGCTCGGCCAATCTGGATGAGCGTTCCTTGCGCCTCAACGATGAGGCCAGTCTGAACGTCTACGGCATGGAATTCGCGCGAACGCAAATAGACATCTTCAACGAGGACCTGAAACGATCAAGGCAAGTCAGGCTGGAAGAGTGGCAAGCACGTCCGGTGAGCGAAAAGGTCACCGACTACTTTGCCAGCAGGCTACGCTCCCAGCTCTAATAGTGTGGAGATGCAAAGTCCCCGCGATTGCTCGCCAGATAGGCCTTTTGCCGCCAATAGGGCGCCCCCGAAACGGCCCGCGCAGACTAGTAGGCAGGGACAAGCCTGGTGTCTCGAAGGGGCAAGTCCATTGCAAATCTTAACCCCTTGGGGTGGTATTGCAGCTCAACCTTTGCGTCGCACTGCACGGCGACAACCCTCTCTAGCAAGGTTGTGCCAAAACCACTTCGCTGGGGCGGGTGCACCTCAGGGCCATCGCGTTCACGCCAGTCAAGATGAACCACTTGAGCATTTTTGAATTGCGCCACCGACCAGCGTACCTCAAGCCGTCCCCGAGGCCAGGACAACGCTCCGAATTTCGACGAATTCGACGCCAGCTCATGGAAAGCCATGCCCACGGGTATTGCGAGATCCGCGACAAGCGCGACATCAGGCCCTTCCAAGAGAATGCGTGACCTGTCCGTCGTGTCGTAATGCCGAAGCTCGGTTTCCAGCAATTTGTGCAGAAATGCGGTCTGCCAATAATCATCTGTCAGCATCGAATGGGTGTCAGCCAGAGATACCAGCCTGGCCGAGAAATTGCGCACGAAATCATCCACATTGCTGCTTGAGCGGGCTGTTGCCCCCATCATCGCTCTCACATTAGCGAGAGTATTCTTGACGCGGTGATGAAGCTCCCGGATCAACAGCTTCTGACGATGCGCCACTTCCTCTTTGTGCTCGAGCAAGGATTTGACTTCGAGCTGCCGCGTGCGGGCGCGCAGCGCGGAACGCACGGAGTTGGCTAGACTTGATGCCAGAAACGGCCGCTCCAGAACGATGAGATAGCGGTCGAGAAATCTCAGCCGCTCGTCGAACTCAGCGCCACGCATCGTGAGCAGAACGATCGGAAAATCAGACCAGGCCGGCTGGCTTTCAAGCCAGGCGGCGAATGGATTGCGATCCGAAGTGAGCAATGCTTCTTCTGCAACGACTAGGCACTGTGCCATATCCAGCAGCGGCAACGTCTCAGCAAGAGTGCTGCAGACATGCGTTACAATGCCCTTCGACGCGAGGATTGATGCCGCGATTTTTGCATCACGGCCGGTCGGTGAGAGGATGAGCACTCCGGGATCCGTTGCCATCACGATGATTTATCTTTGAGAAGATCGCCCTGCTTGCCCTGATAGGAGGGCACCCCCGTCAGGATGCCTCGGAACTGTTCAAGAGGTTCCCCCACGGCGAGGCCGGCGGGGCTGATCTTGAATTCGCGAATGGTGTCTTCATGGGCGCCGACGCGCTTTTTCACTACTGAGATCGCGCGCCTCAACCTCCCGTCATTCTCAAAGAAGCGCAACAACATGACCGAATCGCAGAGGTATGTCATGTCCACGGGCGCCACCATTTGCCCGAGCAATCCGTGGTTGGCGAGCAGAAGGATTGTGACGACGCCTTTTTGATTGAGGTAGGTAAGGATCTCGTGCATTTGCAACACCAGATGCTGTTCCTCGGACATCGCATTCAAGTAGCCGGTTAGGCTGTCGATCACCACAAGCCGCGCATTCGAATGGTCCACGGCGGCTTGGATCCGAGACGACAGCTCTCCGGGTGACAGTTCAGCAGGCTCGACTTTCTCCAGGAGAAGCATGTCACTCTTGATGAACGGTTCCAGGTCCAATCCAAGCCCGGCTGCGCGCGCCAGGAAGATACGCTTCGTTTCATCGAAAAGAAGCACCAGCACCGTCTCGCCGCGCAAAAGCGCGGCGTGGCAGAATGTTGAAGCAATCGTAGACTTGCCTACACCTGATGGCCCGATCAACAAGGTGCTGGTGCCTCGTGACAGCCCGCCGCCCAATAGATTGTCGAGGGAAGTGCCACTTAGGGCTGGCGGGCCCTGCTTCCCTTCCTCGTGTTCGCCGGCCACGAGCCGGGGGAAGACCGATACCCCACCTGGCCGGATGACAAAGTCATGGTATCCGCCACGAATTTCCACACCTCTCATCTTGATGACCCGCAAGCGGCGGCGTTCCCCCCCATACACGGGTGACAGCTGCTCCATGCGAATGACCCCATGGCTGATAGAATGCAGGTTCAAATCGTCAAATTCGGCGGTCAGGTCGTCAAGGAGCAGAACCGTTGCGTCGTTAAGAAGGAAGAAGCTCTTCAACGCCAGCACCTGCCGCCGGTAGCGCAAGGAGCCCTGGGATAGGAGGCGTATCTCCGACAGGGAGTCGAAAACGACACGATCCGGCTTAAGACGGCCTATTTCATCCAGTGCGGATTGGACCGTTTCACCCAGTTCAAGGTCGGAGGAGTGCACCAGTGTCTGGCGTTGAGACGGATCGAGGCTGAGCTCCGGGGGTACCAGTTCCAGAATGTCTACGCCGTCTAGTGACATCCCATGACGATTGGCGACCGACAGAAGTTCACGCTTGCTCTCGGAAAGTGTGATGTAAAGGCACCTGTCTCCGTTCTGTGCGCCGTTGATCAGAAACTGCAGCCCGAGCGTCGTCTTGCCGGATCCAGGCCTGCCCTCGATCAGGTGTGACCGGTATTTGGCATAACCACCTCTCAGGATGTAATCGAGACCCTCGACGCCAGAAGTGATCGGTGATGCATCATCTGTTTCCAAAGTGCCCTCTCGCGCGGACCAGGACCACCGTAACGGCCAGGATTTTCAATGGTTCCCCGGCTGACTTGCAAGGCATCGGCAACACTGTGGGTACGCAAAATCCGGCGCCTACCGCATCGATATTGTTGAGCAGCTTGGTGATTGGCATTGAGGCTAGCAAAGCGTCCGACGTCAGCGTCGCGCTGGCAGACACGATCCGCAAGGATCGGCGGCACCCGCGCGCTGCTGGTTGAGGAAAGGCACGGGCCGTTCGTCCAGCGCATCCACGCAGCTTTTTTCTGGAAGTTTAATGCTTCAGTATCTGGCTGAGGAACAACTTGGTTCGATCATGGCGCGGGTGGCCGAAAAACCCGTCGGGCGTGCCCTCCTCGACGATCTGCCCAGCGTCCATGAAGATCACCCGGTCGGCAACCGCACGCGCAAAACCCATCTCATGCGTCACACACACCATGGTCATGCCGTCCCGAGCCAATCCCGTCATCGTCTCTAGCACCTCGGAGACCATTTCCGGATCGAGGGCGGAGGTCGGCTCATCGAACAGCATGACAGCCGGTTCCATGCACAGGCTGCGGGCAATCGCCACGCGCTGCTGCTGTCCGCCGGACAGTTGGATGGGGAACTTGTTCGCCTGCTCGGGAATGCGGACCCGCTCAAGGAACTTCAGTGCGGTCTTGCGCGCCTGCTTTTCCGATACGCCCTTCACCCACATTGGGCCGGCCATGCAGTTCATCAGCACCGTCATGTGCGGAAACAGGTTGAAGTGCTGGAAGACCATGCCGACGTTGGAGCGCACGGCGGCAACGTTGGTCATCTTGCCATGTAAGGCAACGCCGTTGACGACGATGTCGCCCTCTTGATGCGCCTCCAGGCGATTGAAGCAGCGGATGAGCGTTGATTTGCCGGAACCCGAGGGCCCGCAGATCACGATCCGCTCGCCCTTGTGGACGATCAGGTTGATGTTCTTCAGCGCCTGGAATTGGCCGTACCATTTGGAAACGGACTTGGCTTCAATGATGGCCGGAGCGCTCATCGCACCTTGCTCCTGTGGTAATGCCGTTCGATCCGCGATTGGACCAGTTCGAGGCAGATCGACAGCATCCAGTAGATCATGGCTGCCGAGATCAGCATCTCCATGTGCTGGAAGGTCTTCTGTCCGAGGGTGCGCGCCAGGAACATCAGCTCCCACACGCCGATGACCGAGACCAGCGAGGAATCCTTCAGCATCGAGATGAACTGGTTGCCCGTTGGCGGAATGATGACCGGCAATGCCTGCGGCAGAATGATGCGACGCATGGTCAGCGTGAAGCCGAAGCCCATGGAGCGCGACGCCTCCCACTGGCCGCGATCGATGCTCTGTATGCCGGAGCGGAAGATTTCGGTCATGTAGGCGCCGTAGCAGAGCGATAGCGCCAGGATGCCGGCCGGAACCGCATCAATGACAAAGCCGAGCTGCGGCAGCCCGAGATAGATCAGATAGACCTGCATGAGTAGCGGCAGGCCGCGGAAGAAGGAGGTGTAGAAGCTGGCGATGGCGTAGGCGAAGCCATTGCTGGAAAGCTTGGCCACCGCACCGGCGACGGCGATGACGGAAGCGATAACGATCGAAATGGCCGAGACGTAGAGTGTGGTGACAACGCCCTGGCTAATCAGGAACGGCAGCTTCTCCCTGATAAAGGGCAGGCTGAGATGGAACGTTTCGAAGAAGGCGATGAACAGGAGCAGCAGTTCGAGCCAGACGATGCCGATCTGGAACTTGAGCGGCGCGAAGCCGATCAGCACGACGTTCAAGGTGAAGATCACCGCTATGGCGAAAGCAATGGCAAAGCGGCCGTAGAAGCCACTCACCGACGGTTCGCCGATCACGGGGCGCATTAGTTCGGCAAAGCTGGTGCTCGACATGTTGAAAGCCATGAAGAGAAGCAGAACGACGCCGAACATCGTAGCCACGAACCAGGGTTTGTGGACGAGGATTTCGGCTTCGACGGTATCGGGATAGAGCATCTTTGAGCACCGGCTGTTCGGCGGCCTGCCGGGGGGCAGGCCGCCTTTGAAAGGGGCTAGTTGGTCTTCGAATAATCCTGCCCGTACCACTTTTCGGAGAGCTTGCTCAGCGTGCCATCCTCCTTCATCGCTTTCACGGCGTCGCCGATCTTGGCGGAGAGTTCGGGATCGCCGCGTTCGATGGCAATCGCCAGCGGCTCGTAAAACACCGGATCGCCTAGTTGCTTGATCGGGTAGCCGGCCTTCTCGGCGTCGAGGATCGACGGTAGCGAAGAGACCACCGCGTCCAGGCGCACGCCGTCGCCGAGGCGGAGGTCGTCAAAGGCGGTCGTCGAATTCTCGTAGGAGCGGACCTCCTTCGGGTTGAGCTTGTACTCGAATGGCGGCGCGCCGGCGGCGTCGAGCGTCAGATCCTTCTTGGCATAGGCCTCGAAAGTGGAGGTGCTGGTGGCGCCGACCACCTTGCCGTCGAGATCTGCCAGCGTCTTGGCCTTGCTGTCCTTGTGCACGGCAACGGCCGCCGGCGTGTAATAGTAGACCGCCGGAAAATCGAAGATCTCGGCGCGTTTCTTGGTCGGCGTCATCGAGCCGGCATGCATGTCCCAGCGCCCCGCCCAATGGCCGGCGGTGATGATGTCCCAGCCGGGCGTGATGAACTCGACCTTGACGCCGAGGTGCTTGCCGATGGCCTTGGCGACGTCGACATCGAAGCCGTCCAGCTCGTTGCTGGAATTCACGAAGGACTGCGGCGCCCAGTTGGCATCGGTCGCCACCTTGAGCGTGCCGGCCGCCAAAACGCGGTCGAGCACCGCGCCTGCGTGAGCAGGATATGCGCCAAGCGCAAGCGCCATCGCGGCCAACGTCAGCTGTGGTCTGTTCCAGAATGTCATATCCGTATTCCCCTGTTGTTGTTCAGTTCCTTGCAGTCACTTCCGTTCAGCCGGTCGTGACGTCCCAATTTCGTGCCGACCTGGTCGGCGTCCTCTCCCAAAGGCCCGCCGATTTAGCGACGTCGTGGCCGGTCCGGTCTTCCGATGTCGCGGAGGATGTTAGCCGTCGCCATTCCCCCGATCACAGGGAAGGTCTCGGCCCGCTCCCTGCGAGGTGTCGTGCAGCCAGTGGTGTCCGGCGTTCGCTTTCGCATCGCGAAGGCTGCTATTCATCGGCGCCGCCCCCTTTCCCGCGGTCAGCGTCCATCAGGAAATCGCCCATCAGGGTGGCAACCCGAGCCGGCGCCTCGATCAGGATCGAATGACGAAGTCCGGGCAGGATGGCGAGTTGCGACCCTTGCACCTGTTCGTGCATCAGCCGTGCCATCCGCGGGCTGGAGCCCTGATCGTCCTCCCCGGTCACGATCAGCGTCGGGCAGGTGATGCGGTCGAGAATGCCGCCGAAATCGGTCTCGGCCAGAACGCGATAGGCGGCCGCATAGCAGTCGCGGTCGTTTTCAGCGTCACGCCGGCGCAACTCGGCGATGACCTCCGGGTTGCTGTCCTGAAAATCCTCCGTCAGCCAGCGCGACAGCGAGGCTGCATGATGCACTGAGGCATCGCTCGCCATCAGCGCCGCCAGCCGGCCACGCACCGCGTGCCGTTCCTCGGGCGTGCGGCCGGCGACCGTCGACAGCAACACCAGTTTTTTCAGGCGCTCGGCATGCGTCAGCGACAGGCGCTGTGCGATCAGGCCACCTAGTGAAAACCCGGCCAGATGGAAGGTGGCAAACCCGACATGGTCGGCCAGCGCCAGCGTTTCCTTGACGAAATCATCGATCTCGTAACGGCCCTTGATCCGGCTGGAGCGGCCATGGCCGCGCAGGTCGAAGGTGAGAACCGAGAAGCGATCTTTCAGTTGGCCCGCCACGCCACTCCAGGCTTCGAGATAGGAGCCGACTCCATGGATGCAGACCAGCGGCAACCCACCCTCACCCTCAAGGCGCCAGTTGAGCAGCACGCCCTCGACATCGAGCTGGCCGGAGCGCGCCATGGTCACGCCCTCGCCGCCTGGCGCGCCCTGTCGCGCTCGCGCGCGGCGAAGACCGGCATCACCTCGTCGACCCACAGCTTGATCGTCTTCTTCTGCAGCTCGAACGGCAGGTTGAACGTCAGGCCGAGGCAATACTGGTCAACGCCCGCGGCTTCATAGTCGAGCAGCTTCTCGATCACCTCGTCGGGCGTGCCGAACATCAGGTTGCGACGGATGTTCTCGGGATTGTAATTATCTTTGCCCTTGACGCTCTCGTAGGGGATAGCTTCGGGAAAGCCGTTTTGCACGGTGCCGATGTTCTGGAACAGGTTCTCGAACGCGCGGCCATAGTCAATGGCATGCCCGACCGCGATCTCCCAGTCCTGCGCTCGTTCGTAGACGCAGGTGCGCCGCTGCATCATCAGGCGCGGGCGCGGCACCTCCGGATGATCGGCGACGGCCTTGCGGAATTTCTCGCCGAGCACGGCGATCTCGGCCGCCGGCGCCGACAAGGGCGTCGACAGGATCGAAGCGCCGATGCCGACCGCCCAGTCGAAGGTTCCCGGGTCCCGCGCGGCCACCCAGATCGGCGGATGCGGCGTCTGCAGCGGCTTCGGCACGCCGGCGGCGAGCGGGAACTTCCAGTAATCGCCGTCATGGGCATAATCC
The DNA here is from genome assembly GCF_004022985.1 of Mesorhizobium sp. M7A.F.Ca.ET.027.02.1.1. Classification (NCBI taxonomy): domain Bacteria; kingdom Pseudomonadati; phylum Pseudomonadota; class Alphaproteobacteria; order Hyphomicrobiales; family Phyllobacteriaceae; genus Mesorhizobium; species Mesorhizobium sp. M7A.F.Ca.ET.027.02.1.1. The sequence goes on from NZ_RZOL01000001.1 coordinate 23,366, forward strand.
TGTGCCCACAGCTTCTTCACCGCCGGCACCAGCTCCTTCAGATAGGCAACGCCTTCCTGCTGCGGCATGCCGCCGGCCATGCGGTCGAACTCATATTGGTACGAACCGCGCGCGATGCCGAACTCCAGCCGCCCGCCGGTCAGGTGATCACAAAGTGCCGCCTCCCCTGCCAACCGGATCGGGCTCCAGTAGGGCGCGACCAGCGTCGAGGTGCCGAGGCGGATCTGCTCGGTATGCTGGGCAAGCCAGGTCAGCGTCATCAGGGGGTTGGGCGAGATCGTGCATTCGATCGTGTGATGCTCCGCCGTCCACAGCGTCTCGAAGCCACCCTCGTCGGCCAGGCGCGCCAACTCGAGGAGATTGCTCTTCACCTTCGACATCGGCATGTCGGGCGAGAAGCGTTCCATGGTCAGCGAAACGGCGAATTTCATGTCGGTCTCCCCAGTGCGTCGGGTTGGTCAGCGAAGGCGGATAATGAAGGGGTCCTGCATGGCGCCCGAGTAGTCGATGACGACGTTCTTCAGGCGCGAGAACTCCTCCATGGCGTCGAAGCCGCCGCGCCGCCCGTAGCCGCTCTCCTTGAAGCCGCCATTGGCGGACATGAAGGACGAGGCGCGGTAGGTGTTGATCCAGACGGTGCCGGCTTCGACATTCCTGGCGAAACGCAGCGCGCGGTTGATGTCCCGGGTCCAGATGCCGGAGGCGAGGCCATAGCGGGTGTCGTTGGCGAGACGGATCATCTGGTCTTCCGACGAGAACGGGATGACGCCGACGACAGGACCGAACAGCTCCTCCTGCATGAAGTCCATGCCGTTGTCGGCATCGGTCATCACGGTCGGCTCGAAGTACCAGCCGCCTGCAAGCTCATCCGCCTGCGGCCGCTTGCCGCCGGCCGCAATCCGCGCGCCCTGGCGCACGCCCGAGGCGACGTAGCCTTCCACCTTGGCGAGTTGCACCGACAGCGCCAGCGGTCCGACGTCGGTTTCCTCCAGCATCGGCAGCCCGACCCGCACGCGCCGCGTGCGTTCGACCAGCGCCTCGACGAACCGATCGTAGACGCTGGCCTCGACGAAACAGCGCGAACCGGCGACGCAGGTCTGCCCAGCCGCCGCGAACACACCGGACACGACGCCGTTGACGGCATGGTCGATGTCGACGTCGTCGAAGACGACATGTGGCGACTTGCCGCCGAGTTCCATCGAACAGGGGATGAGGTTCTCAGCCGCATTGGCGGCAATCCGCCGGCCCGTCGCCGTCGAACCGGTGAAGACGAATTTCGCGATGCCAGGGTGCCGGGTCAGCGCGTCCCCCGCCACGGCGCCGGTGCCGGTCACGACATTGACGACGCCGGCCGGGAAGCCGGCCTCCATGATCAGCTCGGCCAGCGCGAGCGTGGAGGCACTGGCATGCTCGGACGGCTTGACGACCACCGTGTTGCCGAGCGCCAGGCATGGCGCCAGCGTGCCGGTGAGCAGCATCAGCGGCGAGTTCCATGGCGTGATCATGCCGACGACGCCGATCGGCTCGCGCAGGTTGAAATTGAGCATGTCGAGCTTGTTGACCGGAATGGTGTCGCCGAGCAGCTTGTCGGCCATCCCTGCGAAATAGGTGTAGCTGTCGGGCATGGCGCGCATCTGCGCCCGCATTTCCTTGAGCAGCTTGCCGTTGTCACGGGTCTCGATCAGCGCCAACTCGTCGGCGTGCTCCAGCACCAGTTCCCCCAAACGGCGCACCAGCGTGCCGCGGTCGGTCTGGGTCATGCGTCGCCAGACTGGATTGGCAAAAGCTAGGCGCGCCGCCTCCACGGCCGCGCCGACATCCTCGGCATTGGCCTCTGCGAATTGGTACCAGGGCTTGCCGGTGGTCGGATCGAAACTGTCGATGTATTGGCCACCTTTCGGCGCCACGAACGCGCCGTTGATGAACAGGTTCTGGCGTGAGCCTTCGAGCGATTCGACCGTCGTTTTCATGCTGTCTGTCCTGGGTGAAGCATCATTCGGATGCGGCTTGCGTCCACGATTGCGACTGGCCGTCGATCATGGCGACGCGGCCGCCGTCGCCGGTGTCGATGTAAATGCCGAAGCGATTGTCCTGGCGCTCCCGCGCATAGCGGCGCAGCATGGCGCGCAATTCATGGGTGGCGACCCGCTCATAGGGCAGCGCGTCGACGGAAAAGAAGGCGTGGCCATCCGGAAGTGCTGCTTCAGCGCTCTCACGGCTCAGTTCGGCGCGGTAGATGAGATAGCCCGGGTCGCTGTCGGCGACGTCGAAGACCGAATAGAGGAAGGTGTTTTCAGGGACGAGGGTCAGCGCCTCGCCGCCATCGAGGACGAGCTGACTGTCGGCCTTGCGGCGCCGCGCCGTCGGCAGCACCCAACTTCCCTTGCCATCGGTGCGCAAGAGGATGCGGTCGCCGGCTTCGACAAGATAGCCGATGATCATGTCCTGCGAGGCCAGCCAGCCGGCAGGCAGCGGATCCTTTACGCTGGCGTAACGGCCGCGGCAAAACCCGAGCGGCGCCGATGGGCTGGTTCCGAAAGCCTGGACCTGGCCGATCAGGATGATGTGGTCGCCGGCCTCGATGCGGTTGTGAACGGTGCAGTCGAACCATGTCAGGCTGTCGGTGAGGATCGGCGCGCCGGTGTGGGCGCGGTCATAGTTGACCGACTGGAATTTGTCCGCCGCTTTGGATGCGAACACCGAAGAAACGTCGACCTGGCCTTCATGGAGGAAATTGACCGCGAAGGACCGTGTTTCGTTGAATGCGGGAAAGCTCGCCGCCGCCTTGGCGACGCAGACCAGGAGCAACGGCGGGTCAAGCGAGACCGAGGTAAAGGAGTTCGCGGTCATGCCGCGCGGATTGCCGTCGCAGTCGCGCGTGGTGATGACGGTCACGCCGGTGACGAAGGTGCCGAAGGCACGACGCAAGGCGATCGGGTCGATCGTCCTGTGTACCACCGCGTCCGCCATTGCTTTCCTCCCATAGTGTCGGATGAAAGCTAGGCAAGAGACGGCCGGCCTTCTTCCTCCGGTCTGTAGGAAAGATGTCGGGGCGTGCTGCTGCCATCCCGAGCAAGTGCAGGCGCAGCGCGCCTGCACTTGCGGCGGCTGCCGCGTCGAAACAGTGGTGGCGAGGTCAACAGAGTCTAACGGGCTGTCGGCGTGCGGCTGTCGATGATGCCGCTGAGACGGATCGCGAGTTCAACCGCGAAGCGCTGTTCGGGCGTGTCGAGACGGATGCCGAACAGGTCCTCCATGCGCGACAGGCGATAGCGTAAGGTGGTGACATGCAGGCCGATGGCGTCGGCGCAGGCCTGGCTGCGGCAGCCCTCGCGCAGATAGGCAAATAACGTCTCCAGATAGGGCGTGCCGTGCTCGCGGTCATGCGCGATCAGGGCGCCGACACTTTCGTCGACGAAGCCGCGCACGTCCGGAGCGTCGGCAGCGGCGACCAATATCGGCAACGGACCGAAATCCTGGCCGGCAAAAACGCCGGTGCGTCCGAAGGAACGGCCGATCCGGATCATGCGGCGGCACCGCTCCCAGGCGATGGGATAATCGACCAGCGCGGCACAGGCCTCGGAAAGCACAACCACCGGCTCACCTTCGAAATAGCGGCCAAGCCCGGCCGCAATCTTGTGCGGCAATTTCGCGAAGCGCGCGCCATCCTGCCCGGTATCGGCCGGGACAAGACAGACAAGCCCATCCTCCACCGCGATTGCCGTGCCGGCAATGCCGGCCTGCTGCAGCAGACGCATGACCTCATGATGCGGATCGGCAAGGCCGATGGCACCGTCCTGTTCGGCGAGGTCGACGACGATCATCTTCTGTGCAACGGTCAAGTCGAGCCCCAGCCGGCGGGCGCGATTGACGATATCGGCCTCGTCGCGCCAGCGGCGCTCCGCCACCTCCAGGAAAAGCTCGGTCAGCGAGCGCGTCTCGAAACGGAAGCGCACGAAGCTGCGCATCATCTGCACACTGAGGGCGAATTTGGTGCTGTCGAGCAGCATCTGATCGAGTTGACCAGACTCGTGAGGCGTCGGGAAAATCATCAGTGCGCCAACCACTTCGGCGTCGATGCTAAGCGGCTCGATGCGCACCGAAAGCTTGAGCTGTCGCTTGCCGTCATCGACGAACAGCGTGTCGGTGTGACGCCCGTCGGACGCGCCGCGAGCTATCTTGAAGATTTGCCGGCTGAGCGTTCCGCTCACCGCCTGCTGCCAGGAGGCGGTGTCGAAATGCGCCTCGCTCGGGGAACGGCCGGCGACAACCAGATTGGCATGGAAATCGATCACCACCACAGGATTGGGTAGCAGCTCGCTGACTTTTTCGGCGAGCGAGGCCACCGATCCGTCCGACAAGGCTTGCTGGAGAAGCGAGGTGTGCGCCGAGAGGGCGCGCTGCAGACGCTCGCCGGCCTGCTTCTCCTGGCGCAGCCGATGCTGCTTCTCGACCGCGATCTCACCCAGATGCACGATCATGCCGATGAAGGCGATATCCTGCGCCGTCACTTCGGTGATCTCGCGGGAAACGACGGTCAGCACCATCGGCCGGCCGTCTTCGTCGACGCAGTTCATCGGCATGACCAGAACACTGCGGTAGTCGCGCTCGAAGGCTTCTCGGCGGTAGCCCGGGAACTCCTCCGATACGCGCGCGTCCCTGATGTAGACCGGCTCGTTGCGGTTGAGCGCGACGATCGAGGGACTGGTGGCCAGCTCCCAACGGTCCGGCAACGTGCGGTGAATGAGCGTCGGGTCGTGGCGCACGATGACATAGGCGTGGCCGTGGGGGGCGTCGATGCCCATGATCGAGCCTAGAGTCCATTGGGCATGACGACAGGCCGCCAGCACGAGATGGCGCAGCACGGACTGGAGATCGCCGCCCGAATTGATGAGGCTGGCGGCATCCCGCAAGGAGAGAATTTGCGACTCGTGGTCCACGCCTGATCTTCCGCCGCTCGCGAAGGGCGAATTTAAGCCGTCGCGGATATACGAACGCTACACCGCTTCCAAGCGGGACGCACGCCGTTTCTTCCTACGAACCGGAGGAATACCCGACGGTTGGCGTGCATTAGCTTGAGCTTCCACCTGGAGAGGCCAAATCATGGAATTGCGAAAAGTCAGCACCTTCATCGAGGAAGTGCACATCGAAGGCGGCAAAGCGGGTGCAAGGCCGGTAACGTCGATCGTGGTGGCAGCCGTCCTGCGCAACCCATGGGCCGGGCGCGGCTTCGTCGAGGATTTGCAGCCGGAGATTGTCGCCATAGCGCCCCGGCTGGGGCAGGAACTCACGAGCCGCCTGATTGGATTGATGCAGGCGGAACGCATCGAAAGCTACGGCAAGGCGGCCGCCGTCGGAACCGCCGGCGAGATCGAGCATGCCTCCGCCATGATCCATACGCTGCGCTTCGGCAATGTCTTCCGCGACGCCGTCGGCGGCACGACCTATCTCGAATTCTGTAACACCCGCAACGCGCCGGGCGCGCTGCTATCGCTGCCGATGATGCACAAGATCGAGAACGGTCGCCGCTCGCATTTCATCACCGCCAACTTCCAGATCGCCGACGGCCCGGCTGCCGACGAGATTGTCGTTGCCATCGGTGCTGCGGACGGCGGCCGGGTTCACCCACGGATTGCGGACCGCTTTCAGGACATGAAAGAGATGGAGCAGGAAGCAGCGATGTGAGGCTTGCGCTGGGTTCCACAACATCACCGTGGGTTCCACAACATCACCAATGTTCAGAGCCGGCGAATGCTGATGACGATCTCGCGGCCTGTTTCGAAGAGCTTGCTAGGCTGCAGTGCAGGCTCTCCGGACCCGAAGGTGCTTGGCGAACTGCACAGGCGTCCTTGCCGTTCATCTCCGGCCCATCGATGCTGTCGGCATGCGGCGTTGCATCCGGCACCTTTGATGCCGGAAGCACTGTGGCGGTACCTAGTTTGTCAGTACCCTCCAATTGCCTGCCTCTTCAAGAGCCCGCTACGCCGGTGGCGGTGTTTTGCTTTGTTGGTGCCGCAAGCGTCAGGAAGGCAGTCGCCGAATTGACGGGAACAATTTAGCGAAAAGTAAATTCAACGGTCTTCTGGTAGGAGGCCAAAGTGTCCCAGCGAAGCATCGACAAAGACCGATTGGATCGCGCAGACCGCGAGGCAAAAGTTGCTAACGCGGCCGAGAGAGAGGCGCGTTTTTTAAAAACTGCGCGACTTCGAGAACAACGCCTTGCTGCCGAAGCCAAAGGTTCCCAGGCTTCGAAGAAGGGTCGATCCAGGAGCTAAGGCGCTTAGCCGCCGACGCCGGCCGTCAGACAGCGACGCCCTTCTGATGGAACATTACGCTACGCTAATAGTTCTAACGCGCCGGAGCGCCCGACGATCCCGGCACGTCATCCTTGGCCCGCCGCTGCGGTAAATGGGAGGCGAGTTCAGAGTTCTTTACATTTCGGCCTGCGCAAGGCCCGCTCGACGCGTGAGTGAGGGAGACATCATGGATCCCGAAAACCACAGCATTTATGCGCCGTCCGCGGAGCTGCTCGCTGCCATGGCTAATGAAAAGCGCCTTCTCGCTCTAGTCATTCTTGCCGACGCAGAAATATCCGTTTCTGATCTGGCGTCGCGATTAGGGCTTAGCAACTCCGCACTCTCCCAACACCTTAGCATAATGCGAGAATTTGGGCTGGTCACGCGGAAGCAGGAGCGTCAAAAAGCGTATTACTCGTGCACAGATCGTGCCCTGAAGGTCCTTGAACTCCTGGACTGGCTTGCTGAGCGGAAAACTCTGCCTACGCCCTGTCGGTTGCCGCCATCGTGATCACTGGTGTTGTCCTTCTACAAGGCTATCGCGACACCGCCGCCATTCACGCCAAACTCGATGAGATCATCGTTTCACTGAATGAAACCAGAAATGACGTTGTCGGATTGGAGCACGCCGAGCCGGAGGAGATCCGGGACAAGCTTGTAGAACTCGAAGCAGAGGCGTCCCGAACGATCGGCGCTGCCAGGCGCGAACTTTCGAAAGCAACAGGAGAGAGATCATGAACAATATCATTTGGCTAGTCGGTCCGGTGGTCGTCGTCTTGGCGATTTTGAGTTCTTTGGCCTTCGGTAGGGCGGCCATTTCCGCCGACAACCTGAAGGATTAGCGGGACCAAACTTGGCATCGCAAAATTGCTTATCATGAATGACAATCATCCGCCCCCCGACAAGTTGGTGTCCGATCCACCGCCAGATTGGCAGGGCGTGCTTTTTGCCACCGCTGCTTTCGTCTCATCCATATGCGCCCTGCTGCTGGCATTTTGGATGTCTGTTTGATCGCTGTCGGACAGGCCCATTGTCCTATAGAGAGCCAAAAAGGTTTGGCATCAAAGTTGCATTGACAAGTTGGGGCGGATGAAGCCCGCCGCTTCGCAAATGGGGCGGCGGGCTTTCATAATCAGAAACGAGCAGCGGCGGGTGCCTTGGCCGTTCGCGCGATCACTTGGCGGAGGTCACGCATGTCGACCTGCCTACCCGCCGGCATGCCGGTTAGGCGGAGTCTGGGGCGCGACCGACGTCTTTCCGCCTTTGTGGTGCTTTTCTGACCGGGCGCGTCTGCTTCAGGCTCTTGCCGGATCGCACACCGAACTTTTCACCGTTGGATTTTTCGCCATCAGGCTCCCTCTGCGCGCAATGGCAACTCTTCGATCGGTCTGAGGTCCCGGACAATGGGATCGGTGACGCTCCGCCAGCTTCACGACGACGGGAACGGCGCCCCGAAATGTCCGACATTTGTCAACGTCCGGAACAAAGGTAGCGCCAGGAGATTGGGGTTCATCGTCCTCCTCAACCAAGGAACCTCAGCATGAGAACCAAACTACGCATGGCATCGCTCTCGATCGCGACCGTAATGACCGCTGTACTGCCTGCCTTGTCAGCAGAGAGGGCACAGGACTTCGTCACGAAGGCCGCGATCGGCGGGATGTTCGAAGTGCAGTCCAGCAAGGTCGCTCAAGACAAGCTCCAAGATCCGACCCTTAAGGATTTCGCCCAGAGGATGATCTCCGACCATGGCACTGCGAACGCCAAGCTCGAGAGTATTGCCGGCGAACAGAAATTGCAGGTGCCCGCCGACCTCGACGCTGCCCACAAGAGCGACGTCGACAAGTTGCACTCAGCTGCGGCGCCAGTCGATGCACCCTATGCCGACATGCAGAGGACGGCGCATGCCGACGCTGTGAGCATGTTTGAAAGTTACGCCAAGGATGGCGACAATTCCGCTCTCAAGTCGTTTGCAAGCGAGACGTTGCCGACACTTAAGATGCATCAGGAGATGATCGGCAAGGTCGCGGCTGCCGCTCCTGCCCCCGACAGTTCCGCGCCAGCCGCCTCCGATGCAGACACCACAAATTCTGCGGCGCCGGTGCCTGGTGCCAACAGCTTCACCGAGGACCAGGCCAAGAGCGCCATCGAGAAGGCGGGTTACTCGGACGTCTCCGCCCTGACGAAGGACGACAAGGGGATCTGGCGTGGAACCGCCAGCAAGGACGGCAAAGCAGCGCCCATCGCCCTCGACTTTCAAGGCAACGTCGTTGCCGGCAAGAATTGATCACCAAGCAAGGAAAAATCAGATGAAAACCGTAACAGGACTCTTCGACAATTACGATCAAGCAAGCGACGCTGTGGGTGAGCTTGAAGCCACCGGCGTTCCGCACGACGATATTAGCATCGTGGCGAGCAATTCGAGCGGCCGGCTTACGGGCGAAGCGTCGGAGGCTGGCGAGGATGCGGCGGCGGGGGCTGGTGTCGGCGCCGTTATCGGAGGGGCCGGCGGCCTGCTCACCGGCCTCGGCCTGATGGCCATACCTGGTGTCGGCCCCGTGGTTGCCGCGGGCTGGCTGGCAGCGACTGCGGTCGGCGCTGTCGGCGGTGCCGTGGTCGGTGGCGCAGCTGGTGGCATCATCGGCGCGATGACAGAGTCCGGTGTGCCGGAAAACGACGCACATGTTTATGCCGAAGGCGTTCGGCGTGGGGGAACAATGGTCACAGCCAGGGTCGAAGACGACCTAGTCCCCGACGCGGAAGAGATACTGAAGCAATATAATTCCGTCGACATCGCCCGCCGTCGAAACGAATACGAAGCAGGCGGTTGGACCGGCTTCGATCCAACGGCTGATGTCTACACAGGTGATGACCTGGAGGGGGCCAGAGGGCGTCGCAACGTGTGAGATGAAATGACTGGGCGGCTAACAGGCCGCCCTCGTCCGCCCTGCGCGATGTGCAACGCTCGTATCTCAGGTTAGCGGCAAGATCGAATGTCGTTGTGACGGCTTGCCGTTCACCATGGCCCTGCCGCTGCGCAAAACACGCCTTGTGCCGACTTTTGCTTGCTTTCCCTTCGCCCCGATAAACGGCTGGAACAAAGTGTCTATCGCCGCGGGCGGGACGAGAGGGCCACCGTTGGCGACACCAACCGGAATGTAGTGTCATGTGGGATTTCCAAGGAGGGCATCCGAATATCGATGTCAGTCCACTGGCCAAACGATCATAAGCATCGGCACGGCAACAATGACTACGAGAAAAGATAGGGGCAGTCCCAGACGGGGATAGTCGCTGAAGCGGTAGCCACCCGGCCCCATGACAAGCGTGTTGCACTGATGTCCGATCGGGGTGAGAAAGTCACAGCCGGCGCCAATGGCGACAGCCATCAAAAATGCTTCCGGCCGGTAGCCCAGATCACTAGCAAATTCGGCGGCGATAGGCGCCATGACAAGGACGGTGGCGGCATTGTTGAGGAATGGCGTAACGGCCATGGCGGCGACAAGGATGAGCATCAGTGCGCCGGACGCCGGAAGAATGGTCCCTAGTTTGGCGAGCTCGCCGGCAACTACTCCCGTCGCCCCTGTACTGCGTAGCGAATCGCTTACTGGAATGATAACGGCCAGCATCACGAGGATAGGCCCATCGAGCGATTGGTAGACGTCGCGGAGCGGAATGACCTTGAAAAGCACAACCGCGACAGCGGCCGCGAAGAAAGCGACGGAGACTGGCAGCAGCCCAAACGCCGTCGCCACCATGGCGAGAGCAAGGATTACTACCGGCACGATACCCTTGCGGACGCTACCAAGAAGGATTGCCCTTTCTGCCAGTGGTAAGCAGCCGAGTTCACGAAGTATCTCAGGCATCCTGGCTGCAATGCCCCGCAAAACGACAACGTCCCCGAGCCTCAGCTCGACTTCGGCCAGCCTGCGGTCGAGGCGCTCCCCGCGACGGCTGACAGCCAGGAGGTTGACATTGAAGCGATCGTAAAGGGCAAGGCGCTGGGCGGTCCAGCCGATCAAAGAGGAGCTTTCACCGATTACGGCTTCGATAGCGACCATTTCGTTGGTGGTGTCGTCACCACCAACCCTATCCCCGGTCACGCTGAGCCTGCCCTGTGAGACAAGGCGATCCAGCGCTTCTGGGTCGCCCTCGAGCAACAGGATGTCATTCACCTTGAGGATCGCGTCGGGCAGTGGCGTCATCCGCATCGTGCGATTGCGCAGAATCGACGTCACGATTGCATCGCCGCCGGCGAGCTTCATGAGGTCTGCGACGGTTTTCCCAAGCACCGTGGAGTCGGCGACAATTCGAGCCTCCGTAAGGTAGTTCTTGATGTCGAGGGCTTCGTTCAGTGATCCGCCAAGCTTTTCGCGCACCGGCAACAACCAATAGAAAAACAGAAGGAAGATCGTTCCGGCAGCGGCTATGGCAACTCCAACAGGTGTGAAGTCGAACATTGTGAAGGCGGTTCCGGTCAGTTCCTCTCGTACTCGGGACACAACGATGTTGGGAGATGTTCCCACCTGCGTCATGAGACCGCCGAGCAGTGACCCGAACGCCATAGGCATCAGAAATATCGAGGGTGAAATGTTAGACCGGCGCGCGAACTGGAAGGCGATCGGAATCATGATAGCGAGCGCCCCGATATTCTTTACAAAGGCAGAGAGGATCGTGACCACGATCACCAGCAGCGCCAGTTGCGACCGAACTCCCGATAATTTCGGAGCAAAGCGCTTGATGGCGGCCTCCATGATACCCGAGCGCGATATCCCTGCGCTCACCAGCAGAGCGCTGCCAACAATAACCACGATATCGTCGCTGAACCCGCTGAAGGCTTCGTCAAGAGGCACAATGCCAACCGCGAGAGCAAGCAACAGTGCCGCGGCCGCGACCAGATCATAACGATAGCGACCCCACACGAACGCTGCCATCATCACGAAGGTTACGGCAAATGACAAAATTTGCTGCGTCGTCATGTCTTCGAATGCCCCAGCCGCCAATGCGACTCATCAGAACGGCCAAACCGCCCCTTTTGTTGCTTCGCTGATTGCGGCTTTGCCAGCACGATCCTGAACGCCATCGGGCGATGGCCACTGTCCCACGGCTTCCAGCGCAGTCGCCTGCGATCGTCAGCTTTCAGGCGATGGCAAAAGCGACCTTACGACCATGAGGCGCAAAGCAGTCCGGCGGCGTTGGGCCAGGAGCGGATCGGCAGCGTTCAGACACGGATTTTAAGAAGCGGTTCTTCGGGCCTTCACAGACATCGACGTGACCTGACCAATCCGGCCCTTCAGGCCGGAAACAAGAAGGCCGATCCGGGATCAAAAAAGATACGCTTGCCTGATGTTGTGGCGCTGTCTGCTCCCTCCGCGTCAGAGGCTGGCCTGACATCAATTTCGTCGCCGGCGGCCGTGCGCGCCATGACGCGCCGGCGGTCGCCAAAGAAGGCCGTGTCGATGATCTCGACGGCGAGCGCCGCGCTCGTGGCTCCAGGCTTGAGGCGGAAGGCTTCCGGGCGCACCATCAGCCGGACCCTCTGACCCTGGCCGAACGATGTTGTCGTTTTGATACCGGTCACGATTGAGCCGTCGGCCAGGCGGATCGTGGATGCGCCACGCGCGGTTTGCAAATGCTCAGCCGGCAGAAAATTCGAGTTGCCGATGAAGCCCGCAACAAATTCGCTCGCCGGCCGGAGGTAAAGATCCTCGCCGGTGCCGATCTGTTCGATGCGGCCTTCCCTGAACAGCGCGATCCGATCGGATAGGTGCAGCGCCTCCTCCTGGTCGTGGGTGACATAGAGGATGGTGACGCCTGTCTCCCGGTGGATGCGGCGGATCTCGGCCTGGATTTCCTGGCGCAGCTTCTTATCAAGCGCCGATAGCGGCTCGTCCATCAAAAGGATCGGCGGGTCGTAGGCGAGCGCGCGGGCAAGCGCCACGCGCTGCTGCTGGCCGCCAGACAGCGCGCCCGGATGGCGGTCGGCGAAGTTTTCGAGACGCACCAGCGCCAGCATGTCGGCAACCTTGCGCTTGATCTCAGCATCGGGCCGGCGGCGCACGCGCAGCGGAAAGGCGATATTCTCGGCGACGCTCAGATGCGGAAACAGCGTGTAGCGCTGGAACACCATGCCGATATTGCGCTTGTGCGACGGCACCGAAAGCAGCGACATGTCCTCCAAAAGCACATCGCCTGAGCTCGGATCCTGGAAACCGGCAATGGCGTAGAGCGTCGTCGACTTGCCGGAGCCGGACGGGCCGAGGAATGTCAGGAATTCACCTTTGGGCACATCGATGGTCACGTCGTGGACGGCGACGAAGGCGCCGAACGTCTTTCTTAGCGCGCGTATGGACAGGAAGGACCGGGTCATCTGGACAATTTTCTGCGAAGGAGTGCGGTCACAATCATCAGGCAAAACGTCAGGCCAACGAGCAGGCTGGAGGCGGCGGCGACCACCGGGCTGAGGTCTGCGCGCAGGCTGCCCCAGATCTTAACCGGCAAGGTCTGCAAGGTCGGACTTGCCATGAAAATCGCCACCACGACCTCATCCCACGAGGCCAGGAACGAGAAGATCGCCGCCGAGAAGATGCCGATCCTGATCGACGGCAAGGTGATCCTCAGCCGCGCCTGAAACGGACTTGCGCCGCAGACGATGGCTGCATCCTCGATGGATTTGTCGAAACCTTCGAGCGCAGCGGTGATCGGGATGATGGCGAAGGGAAGCGCCAGGATGGTGTGGGCGACGACGAAGCCGACCGTGGTGCCGGCGAGGCCGATGCGCAGGAAGAAAGCGTAGATGGCGATGGCGAAAACGACGACCGGCAGCACCATCGGCGTCAACAGCAATCCGCGCAGGACCTGGCGTCCGCGGAACTCACCCCTGACCAGGCTGAAGGCAGCGAACAGGCCGATGATGACGGCCAGCATAGCGGCCATGGCGGCAATTCGGGCACTGGTCAGCGCGGCATCGATCCAGGTCGGGTCGCCCAGCAATTGCTGATACCATCTCAGCGTCCAGCCGGGTGGCGGAAAGGCCAGCCAGCGCGACGAACCGAACGACAGGAGCACGATGAAGACCACCGGCAGCAGCAGGAATGCCGCGACGGCCGCCGTGAAGCCGACAAGCGCCACCCGCAGCCATCCGAGCCGTTCATAGTCGAGCAGCATGTCAGATCCCTCCCCCGGCGCGCCTGGCACCAACCAGGCGAAGCTGGATCGCGTAGAGCGCCATGGTGACGACAAGCAGGACGAAGGCGGCCGCACTGCCGAGCCCCCAGTTGAGTAGCGACTGCACCGTCTGGGCGATCATCTCTGCCAGCATCATGTTCGATGTGCCGCCGAGCAGGGCCGGTGTGACGAAGTAGCCGAGCGACATGACGAAGACCATCAGACCGCCGGCGGCGACGCCCGGAAGAGACAGCGGTAAGAGGATGCGGCGGAAGGCCTCGAACGGGCTTGCGCCGCAAAGGGCGGCGGCGCGCAGCGTCATAGGGTCGATGGCGCGCAAAGTGCCCACCAGCGGCAGGATCATGAAGGGCAGCATGATGTAGACCATGCCAATGGTGACCCCGGCCAGATTGTTGATAAGCGGCAGCGGCTCGTGGATGATGCCGAGCCCCATCAGTGCCCGGTTGATCACCCCCGTACGCTGCAGCAGCACCATCCATGCATAGGTGCGGGTGAGAAGGTTGGTCCACATCGACAGCACGATGATGCCGAAGACGATCGATCCCATGGCCGGCGGCATGATCGCCAGCATCCAGGCAACGGGAAAGGCCACCAGGATGGTGACGGCGGTTACGACCGATGCGACCAGGAAAGTGTTGAGGAACACCCGCACATAGGTGCCGCTGCCGAACAGGGTCGCGTAGTTCTGCAGGCCCGGTTCAGGATCGGTTACGCTGCGCAGCAGCAGGGCCACCACCGGCATGATGAAGAACAGGCCGACCAGCAGCAGAGCCGGCAAGGCGCTGCCGCTGCCGGCCGGCAGGCCGGCGACTGAGCTGCGTCTGAAAGAAATTCCTTGCATCGAGCGGTCCTGTCCCGAAACGGGGCGCGCAAGCCGCGCGCCCGTCACCTGCAACGGCGTTACTTGGTCTGCCAGGCATACCAGCGCGTGGCGATCTCATCTCGATGCTCGGCCCAGTAGTTCATGTCGAGGTTGATCTGTCCCTCAACATGGGCATCGGGGAGTGCTTTGACGGCATCGGCGGGCATCTCAGCCTTGGCCTTGGTATTGATCGGCGCATAGCCGCTTGCCTCGGCGAATTTCGCCTGGCCGGTCGGGCTGGACGCAGCGGCAAGGAACTTCATCGCACTGCCCTTGTTCTTGGCGCCTTTCGGCACGACGAGCACGTCGGCGGCGGTGAGGTTCTGGTTCCAGGAGACTCCGACATCGGTGCCATCCTGCTGAAGGGCAAAGACGCGCCCGTTCCACAGTTGCCCGAAGGCGGCCTCCCCGGAAGCGATCAGCTGCTGTGACTCAGCACCGCCGCCCCACCAGACGATGTCGGACTTGATGGTGTCGAGTTTCTTGAAGGCACGGTCGAGGTCAAGCGGATAGAGCTTGTCCGCCGGCACGCCGTCGGCGAGCAGCGCGATCTCGATGACGCCGGGCGCCGACCATTTGTAGAAGGTCCGCTTGCCGGGAAACTTCTTGGTGTCGAACATGTCGGCCCAGCCGGTCGGTTCGCCCGTTACGGCACTCTTGTTCCACGCGAGCACGAAGGAATAATAGAAGCTGCCGACGGCATGCTCATTGCTGAAGCGCGGGTCGAGATCGGCCCTGGGCACCAGGGAATAGTCGATCGGTTCCAGCAGCCCGTCCTTGGCGGCCTTGATGGCGAAGTCCATCTCCACGTCGACGACATCCCAGGTAACGTTGCCGGCATCGACCATGGCCTTGAGCTTGCCGTAATCGGTTGGTCCGTCTTGCAGGACCTTGATGCCGGAGTTGGCCTCGAAGGGGGCTGCCCAGGATTTCGTCTGCGCCTCTTGCGTGGTGCCACCCCAACTTGTGAAGGCCATTTCATCGGCCTTGCCAGCGGTGGCGGCGAGCAGTCCGGCCAGCAAGCCGGTCAGAAACAATTTCATGATATTCTCCTCTGTTGGTCTGTTCTTGTTTTTCTCAATGCACCTGCGCCCCACACCCCTCAGCGCATGACGAAGGGATCCGGGATCGGCTCGTCCGACGTCTTGATCCAGACGGATTTCGAGCGCGTGTAATCTCTGATGGCGTCGAGCCCGCCTTCGCGGCCGAGACCCGACAGGCCGTAACCGCCAAAGGGAACGAGCGGCGATACGGCGCGATAGGTGTTGACCCAGACAACACCGGCATGGATGTCACGCGCCATGCGATGCGCCTTGCCGAGATTGCTGGTGAACACGCCCGAAGCCAGGCCAAAGGACGTATCGTTGGCGAGCGCCAGTGCCTGCGCCTCGCTGTCGAAGGCAAGCACGCTGAGCACCGGCCCGAACAATTCCTCGCGCACGCAAGGCAGGTCGCTGCCGCCGGCGTCGATGATAGTCGGCGCGTAGTAGAAGCCGTCGCCGGTTGGCCGCGTTCCACCGGTGACCAGTCTGCCGCCCGCGGCAAGGCTCTCCGCGACGACCTTCTCGATCCAGTCTCGCTGGCGCAGCGTGGCGAGCGGCCCCATTTCTGTGGCCGGATCCTGTGGGTCGCCGATGCGGATCGCTTCGGCCTTGCGCTTCAGCCGGACGAGGAACTCATCTTTTACCGAACGCTCGATCAGCAACCGTGACCCGGCGACGCAGCTCTGGCCGGTCGCGGCGAAAATGCCGGCGACAACCGCATTGGCGGCGCTGTCGAGGTCGGCGTCGGCAAAGACGACGATCGGGCTTTTGCCGCCGAGCTCCAGCGTCGTGTAGGCAAGGTTCTCCGCCGTATTCCTGACAATGGCGCGCGCCGTCGAGGGGCCGCCGGTGAAGGCGACGCGCGAGACCAGTTTGTGGCTGGTCAGGCGCTGGCCGCACTCATGGCCGAAGCCGGTGAGGATGTTGACGACGCCGGAGGGAAAGTCGGCTTCCTCGACGAGTTCGGCAAAAGCGAGCAGCGGCGCCGGACCATCCTCGGAGGCCTTGAGCACGATTGTGCAGCCCGCGGCCAGCGCCGGGCCGAGCTTGACGGCCGAAAGGAACAGCTGCGAATTCCACGGCACGACGGCGGCAACGACGCCGATCGGCTCGCGACGAATGGTGACGTCGAGATCCGGCTTGTCGATCGGCACATGCGCGCCTTCGTGCTTGTCGGCGAGCCCGCCATAATAGCGGTAGTAGTCGCCGACATAGGCGATCTGGGCGCGCGTTTCGCGGATGATCTTGCCGGTGTCGCGTGTCTCGAGTTGGGCAAGGCTCGCGGCATTGGCGGCGACGAGGTCACCGAGCTTGACAAGCAGCTTTCCACGCTCTGTCGCTGTCATCCTTCGCCATGGGTCTGAGCGCAATGCGCGGTGCGCCGCCTCGACGGCGCGGTCGACATCGGCTTCGCTCGCCACCGGCATCCTGGCCCAGGCCGCGCCGGTCGACGGGTCGACGCTGTCGAACGTGGCTGATGGCTCGTCGAAGCGGCCGTCGATGAAGTTCCTGAAAACAGCGTCGGTCATGGGCTCGCGATCAGAGGAAAGCCGGCATTACCCGGTCGATGAACAGTTTCAGCGATTTCGTTTTGCGCTCATGCGAAAGCCCGCTGTCGATCCAGATCGAATACTGGTCGTAGCCGAGCGCCTCATAAGCCTTCAGTCGAGCGAGGACTTCGTCGGCTTCGCCGATCACCAGATTCTGCCTGATCCTGTCCGGCGCGTATTGCGGCATGGCCGCGATCTCGTCCTCCGTCAGCGGTTCCAATATGCCTTGGTGCACCGGCTTCTTGTTTTGGAACCAGGCGCCGAACTGGCAGTAAAAGGCCGACAGGTCCTGGGTGAGGCGATCGGCATCGGCTGCGTCCTCGGCGACGAAGGTGTGCATCAAAAGCATAATCTCCGGCCGTTCGATCTCGGGATGCGCGGCGCAGGCTCCGTTGAAGCGCTGCATCAGGGTCGCCACCTCGTCGTCGCCAGAAGCCAGCGGCGTCACCTGCACCTTGCATCCATGGGAAACGGCAAAATCGTGCGAGTTCGGATCGCGCGCCGCCACCCAGATCGGGGGGTAGGGTTTCTGCAGCGGCTTGGGCGAGGAGGTGGTGGGCGGGAACTGCCAGAACTCGCCTGAGAGCTCGAAGTCGCCTTCCCAGAGGCCGCGGATCGCCGGTATGATCTCACGCATGCGCTGGCCGGCGCCCCAGGCGTCGAGGCCTGGAAAAATACGCTGATATTCATAACTGTAGGCGCCGCGCGCGATGCCGATGTCGAGCCGACCACCGCTAATGACGTCGGCCATCGCCGCTTCGCCGGCAAGTTTGATCGGATGCCAGAAGGGCGCGATCACGGTTCCGGTACCGAGACGGATCCGGCTGGTTTTGGCCGCGAGATAAGCGATATTGATAAAAGGATTGGGCGAAATGGTGAATTCCATGCCGTGATGCTCGCCGATCCAGGCGGTCTCGAATCCGGCCTGTTCGGCCATCAGGACCAACTCCTCGAGCTCGGTCACGAGCTCGGAATGCGGCTTGGCGAGGTCCGACCGTTCCATATGCACGAAGAGCGAGAATTTCATCGCTGGTCACCTGTGTTGGGTGCTGTGGAACCGGCGGTCCTGGCGAGCGGCCGGACCTCGCCTTCGACATCGTTGCCGACATAGACGCCGAATGCATCCACTGAGCATTCCTTGACATAGCGTGCGAGCATCGAGCGGATCGCCGGATCGGCGATTTTCAACTCCTCGATCGCGTGGATCTCGACCAGCCTGATGCCGCGATCGCTGGAAGCGGGCACGTCGAACGTGCCGCGATAGTAGACATGTGTGCGCGAAACATCTCTGGCATCGTCCCAGACGGCGAAAAGGAAGCCCAGCTTGGCCTCGATGGCCCTCGCGGCAAGCACCCCTCGCAGGCTTTTCCCATCGCCAGCCGCACCCAGACCCCGACCGCGCGGCAGTTCAAAACCATCCGCCGTGTCCAGGAACAGGATCCGGCCGCCATTCTCGAGGATGGCGCCGACATCGGTGCCGGGCTGGGTGGCTGCCAGCGCGTCCTGGCTGAGGCCGGGCGCGACATACGCGCCGCGGCAATAGCCGAGCGGCTGCGCGGAATTGTGCTCGAAATCGCGGACGCGGCCAATGAGGATCGAATGATCACCGGCATCGACCAGCCGCTCCATGTCGCAGTCGAAGGATGCGACGGAGCCGTCCAGCACGGGGCTGCCCGTTCGTCCCGGTCGCCAGGCAACGGCGGCGAACTTGTCGGCCGCTTTCGAGGCGAATATGCCGGACGCTGCCTTCTGATCCTCGTTGAGGACGTTGATGGCGAAGCTTTTCGATGTCGCAAAGACAGGATGGCCAACCGCCTTATGAGCGATGCAGACCAGCACCAAAGGTGGATCAAGCGACACCGAGGTGAAGGAGTTGGCGGTGAAGCCGCGCGGCTCGCCTTCGGGCCCGATGGTGGTGACGATGGTGACGCCGGTGAGGAAGGAACCCAGCGCACGGCGGAACTCGCTGCCGTCGAACCCGGTGTTCGCCGCGGCAGCGCTGTCTTGCTCGATCGCTTCGCCTTCTTTGAGGAAGTCGACGATATGGCGCGTCGTCAGGCCGGGATCCGCCACCGCCATCATATGCCGCTCGCCTGAGAGCACTGTGCAGCGGCCATGCGGCGCCAGCCGCGCCATCGCGGCCGACATTGCCGGCGAAGAATTCCTGTCCTCGGAACCGGTCATGAACAGGGCCGGTACGGCTAGCCTCGGCAGGCGGTCAGCGTGGTCGCTGTCGGCACGAGCGAACAGGCGATAGGTGCGAGCATAACCTTCCGGGTCGACGGCACCCAGTACGGCGGCCGTCTTCCGTGCAGCCGCCTCGAGCTCGACCGGCACCGGATCTCCGAACCAGCGGGCAATGGTCTGTGCCGTGCCGGTCACGTCACTCTTGCCGGTAAGCGCCACCGCGCGCTGGCGAACAGCTTCGGCCAGTTCAGGTGGCCGCCGGAACACGGCATTCAGCGAGACGATGCGGCGGACGCGCTCGGCTGCGCGTAGCGCGAGTTCCTGGGCAACGAGCGCGCCCATCGAGTGGCCGATGACGGATACTTTGTCGAGGCCGAGATGGTCGAGCAGGCGAATGGCCTGATCAGCATAGTCGGCGAGTTCTGGGTTCTGCGGCGGCAGCGGCGACTGACCGTGGCCGAGCATGTCGATGGCGATGACGTCGAAGCTATCGGACATCCGCTCGATCTGCGGCTGCCAGATCGCGGCGTTCATACCAACGCCATGAATAAAAAGCACCGGTGCGCCCGCGCCGACACGGATGAAGCCGGTGCCGTCGGGCGCCGCACCCCGTCGAACCCATGCCGATGCGGAAGCGTCAGCCATGCACGTCCCCAAGCTCTTTGAGGTCCTGGTAGCGGTCGCCGATTCGATGATGCGGGCGGCCGCCGATCGAGGCGCCGAGCGCCACAACCAGCTCGTCGGGCGCCGGTGCATCGCCGATCTGGAAATGCACGGTGAGGTAATGCGAGCGCCGCCCTTCGTCATTTTTGTCCATCAGCGGAATGATGATCGGGGTGTTCGGCCCGCCGCGCAGATTGGTGAAGGCAAGGTAGGTCTTGGCGCTTACGGCACGCCGATAGTGGTTGCCGAAGTGCAGCGTATGGATCAACGCCGACGCATGCTCGATCTCGCCCGACGTACCGCAGATGGCGGCCTTGCCATAGCCCTCGATAGCCTCGCCGGAACCGGCGGCGGCAACGATCTCGTGGGTCAGGATCTCTCCCAGCACCGGCGCACAGGCTCGGATTTGGGGCGACAGATCGTCGGTGAAGCCGCGACCGGCCCAGGGATTGGTCAACACCGCTGCGACGCCGATAAGGCGCAGCGGCCGGGGGGCGGCCTTGCCGCCTTCGATCAGCGTGTTCTCGGTATAGGTAACGATCTTACGAATGGCGGGCTGCATGGAATTCCTCGGTAGGTGGTGCCTCGGGACATCCAATCCCGCTATCATCTTATGGTATACCATGCTATGGAGCGCCAAGTACCTTGTCAACCGGGCATCGAATCTGTTTTCGTAGCGGCGCAGGAGGCATACATGCCAGACGACACGCTTCGCATCGACCGCAGCTCCAAGACCTTGAGGACGCTGGCGCTGGAGCGCATGCGCGAAGCGATCATGGATTTCCATTTCCAGCCTGGCGAAAGGCTTGTCGAACGGCCGCTTTGCGACCAGCTCGGCGTCAGCCGTTCCGTCGTGCGTGAGGTCCTGCGGCAGCTGGAGGCAGAGGGGCTCGTGCAGATGATCCCTGGGCATGGGCCGGCCGTCGCCAGGCCGGACCTCGGCCGTACCGACGAGATCTACGAGCTTCGGGCTCTGCTTGAAGGCATCGCGGCCCGAGCCTGTGCCCTGTCGGCCACCGGCGAGCAGTTGGCAACGCTCGAAGGGGCGCTGGCGGATTTGTTCGATGCGTGGGCGTCGGCGACGCCGCCTGCGGTGATGCGGGCGACGACCAAATTCTACGAGGCACTGTTCGAGGCCGCCGACAAGCGTGTCGCCTGGGAAATCGTCTCCGGGCTGAATGTCCGCATCAACCAGCTTCGTTCGATGACAATCGTCTCGACCAACCGGCGCGAAGCGGCGATCGCCGAGATGAACGAGATCATGGATGCGATCCGCGCACACAAGCCGGAAGCGGCGGAAGCAGCAGCGCGGCGGCATGTCGAGTCCGCCTGGAAGATCGCCCGGAACACACTACGCGTCGATTGTCCTTAGTCTCACCACCAAATTTCCAACAGAGCCGATCGCCCACGAATCGGGCTGCGTGCGGAAGCTTTACCTCACCTTAAGAGTGCCGCAGCAACACCCCGCTCTATACAGAGGGTGCCTCTGGGGCTCGTCGCGTGGAGCGAGCGGTTTTCTTCGCTACTTCGATTCTCAGGAAGCTAATCACGCGGCCTCTCTTGTGTCATCGTAGCTGACAGCAGCCTTCTCGAAAGCCAGATCACTCCGTCGAGCCCAGTTCCTCTCAGCATCGAGCAGCTCATTCTCCCCACTCAAACCGTTCATGAACAGCCTGAGTACGTGCGCAGCCGTGCGCTCTCCCGCCCGCGAAGCAACAGGTACGCCGCGCTCTTTGCAGACCGTCTCACAAACACGGGCAAGCATCACAATATCGCTCGGTTCTAAAAATCACCTGGATACAACATACCGTCCTCTGTTGGAAAGCTACGTGAGCCTTTGATTACGCTAGGTCACCGGCAGCAACAATCAACTATGATAGTCTGCACCTCGACTGGTCAGAAAATCTGAGCGGCCTTCAGACGGTGGGCATCGCGCCACTCCGAGTCGGAAGGACAGAACTATCAGGCTAGGTTTTCCCGTTAGGTCGATTCGGTCCAATCGCGTGGGCCCGGGTAATGCGAACGGTCGCTCGTCTAATGGCAAGTTGGCCGGTGAAATGCCATGTCGGCATTTTCGGGCACCTCGAATTGAAGCCTTGCAAAAGCTGGAACCCCTCGGTGTCGCAGACCGCGCAAATCAAATCGAGGCGCGCACCGCCGCCCGGTGAGAGACACCTCGACGAGTTGCCTCGAAAATCCACCTTGAAGGCCTGACCGTCAGCTACTCATCCCCCTGCCAAAGCAGGGAACAAGATCCTTTGGGCAATGTTAGGCGCAATGCCAAGTTCTTCCTCCGGTCATGTGTTTGACGTGGCGATTGTCGGCGGCGGCCCCGCAGGACTTGCGGCAGGCATGTATCTGGCGAGATTCTTGCGTTCGGTGATCTTGGTCGACGCTGGCGACGCACGAGCCAAGCTCATTCCAAAATCGCATAACTGTCCTGGCTTCCCGGACGGCGTAGGCGGGCCAGAGTTGCTCGGCCGTCTCAAAGCCCAGGCACGGTGCAGGCGTTGTGGACGGTCGTGTAGCGGGCGCCGAGAAGCGCGACGGGACCTTTCTGCTGACGACCACCTTCGGGACCATCCGAGCACAGCGCATGGTTCTTGCAACCGGGATTGTGGACAAGGCCCCGGCAATAGAAGAGCTGGAGGAGGCGGTGGCGGCCGGCACCGTCCGACTGTGTCCGGT
Source organism: Mesorhizobium sp. M7A.F.Ca.ET.027.02.1.1 (assembly GCF_004022985.1). Taxonomy (NCBI): domain Bacteria; kingdom Pseudomonadati; phylum Pseudomonadota; class Alphaproteobacteria; order Hyphomicrobiales; family Phyllobacteriaceae; genus Mesorhizobium; species Mesorhizobium sp. M7A.F.Ca.ET.027.02.1.1. Next base: position 45,837 of record NZ_RZOL01000001.1, read on the forward strand.
CTGCGACGCCTACGAGCCCGTGGGCAAGCGCATCGGCGTCGTAGGCCCAGTGCATCTGGCACTCAAGGAGGCCCTGTTCTTGAAGGAGTACAGCGGTCAGGTCACCTTGCTCGCCAGCTATCCGGAGGATATTTCCGAGGACGCTCGCGGCATGGCCTCGGCAGGCGTCATCGAATCTGGGACACCGTCGAGTATCTGGTCGCTCGGGCAACCGGGTTCGACGTTGTCATGGCCGACGGTGCGCCAATGCGGGACGTGGATGTGGTGTACCCCGCAATGGGCTCTGATGTGCGCTCTGAAACTTGCCGTCGCACTCGGTGCAGAGTGTGACGCGCAAAGGATATGTTCTGGTCAGCCGACACCTCGAAACGTCGACTGCGGGCCTCTATGCCATTGGAGACGTGGCCGAGGGCCTCAATCAAATTGCCGTTGCGTTTGGTCATGCCGCCACCGCAGCAAGACATATCGACAACGCACTTCAGTCTAGGCCGGGAAGCTGACCGGCCACCCTGCCATGGGGTAGCGTCTGACCTAACGAAGGCCGGCACGGTTGCGAATTTGGGGGTGGACCACGCCGTGCCGGCCAGTGCTGGACGCCCCAGCTCAGTTACGCTACCGGCACAATAGGAATCCAGCAATTAAACCTGATGGTCTAGGTAGCCCGTCGGCCATTCCGCGATAGCGCCTCCCCTACGATCCGTCGCTGTCAAAATGTGCACTGTTGAGCGCACACGTCGTCGCGACGGGGCGCCCACGATCTGCCCCGGTTCGCGATAAGCGCGGCGTCAAATTTCAAACTGATACGCTGCCGTAATGCGCGGTCCAACTACTTGCAAACGAACAGTCGAACTCCCTTGCCACAGGCCATCACCAAACCGACTGGCTGTCACGGATTGAGGTCAGAAAGCATGTCGTTTTCTACCCATCTTTCCAAAAGCTGAATGAGCTTCAGAGCCCGGTCGGTGCACGAATAAAAGGTTGTGTTCCTTTCGCGTCTCTTGGCAACCAAATCAAATTTCCGCAACATGACAAGATGCTGAGAGAGAGCGGGTTGGCTCAGTCCAACCCGAAATGCCAGATCGCGGACCCGTATTTCGCCTTTGGCCATTATGAACAGAGACAGAAGTCGCTTCTCGTTGCCCATGGCCGCGAGGAGCCCGGCCGCGGATGCGGCATAACTGGGCAACTTTTCCGATCTGTCTTCCTCAGCCAGCGCCACCACTGTTGATCTCCCACAGATCCTGCACGGGAGCATTGCGCAGCTTGGGCTCGCCGCGTAGCGTCCGGACGCGAGCGTTGATGTCCGGCTTCACCCATTCGACCTCAGGCGTGACCTGCGCCGTGGGAACGCCATTCGGTGGCCCGGCCTTGGCCTTCTGCTCGCGTGTCCAGAGCCAGTTCTTGATTGCATCGGTTTTGGCGATCACCGCCTTGCCGACATTCTTGACGTGTCGTGCGAACAGCCTCTCTGTCCACTCGCCGGGCTGCCGCTTGATCCCAATAAGTTCAAAATCAATGTCCCAGCACTTCAGCCAGACTGCATCCTTTGCCCCGCTGCGGTAAGGGGTGACCTTGCGCTTCGAGACGATACCTTTGAGGCTCATCCGATCGGCCGCTTCGTAGATCTCGACACCGCCTTCGACATGCTGGCTGCACTGGACGATGCCTTCGGCCGGCTGGATGAGCTCCCGCAGGATTGCCTTGCGCTCGACTGCTGGCCGCCAGCGCAGATCTTCGCCACTTTTGTGCAGGATATCGAAGGCGACGAAGGCGAGCAGCTCGGCATTCCACGCCATGCGCGAATGCATCGCGTGAAAGTTCGGCCGGCCGCCCGGCTGCGGCGCGATCATCTCGCCGCCGGGAATGAAGGATTTCGCTTTCAGCTGCTCGGCGGCAGTGACGACAGGCCGGTGACGTTTCAACCGGTCTATCCCCATGCGGGTGAAGGTGAGCGCGCCGGCCCAATCGAGAATGATCTGGGTGCAACAGCCATCATCTTTGATTTCGCACAGCCAGCCGTTGCTAACCGGCGGCTTCAGCGCCAGGACAGGCTCCTGCGGCTTGATGAACTTCAAACGCATGAACTGACTCGCAAACTGCGATTCAATTTAGCACACGCTTAATTAGTCTCGTAGCATTTTAACGGGTCATTGACCGCGCTGTCCCATTATAGGACGGCGCGGTCAAAACCCAACCGGACTGCGCAGGCGGCTCCGGCACTGAAGCGCCCGCCCGAATGCCGGAGCCGCCACTCACACCTAATTTACCAGCAATGGTTGAATCAACCGTTACCGCACGTGCTTTCCTCTGCGCTTCCCTGATCGTTACACTGTTGACCGAGCGGACCGAACGCTTCTAGACGATGAAAGTTCGATGGAGAGGACGAAGCTACCCGATCGTGGGCCCGTAATCCCGGCAAGCGGCATGCAGGATAGCTCTAACCTGCCTGACGTGCGGTGAGCAGACAATGCGAGAGCTTCGCTAAGCGATCTGGCACATTGACCCTCTGAGCGGTCGATCCCCTATGGACCGCTTATACAGGGTCCGCCGCCGGCGCCTCAATAGGCGGCGGGCCGCAGGTCCCAGGGCGCTCAAATCGAACGCGAAACAGCCGTCTCGCACTCATTTGCCGATGCCGCGAGAGGGGCTGCGGAAGCTTCCACCTAGTACGAGGCTTCCAGCGTTCCGAACCTTGGCTGCTGAAGATTGCTCCGTTAGCTTTTGCTGAAGCGGGTACTTGTTATGCTGCGGTGATTTTTCGTCGCCATGAAAACTAGCTGCCTCGGACAGGAACGGCTTGGCCCGAGCGGCTGGAGTCGCAAGACCCGTGGGAGGATAGTCCAGTTTCCGGATCCCGGAAACAGTATAAGTCGAAGCCGCGCTACTCGGAACTCCCAGGCCCCGCCAACCATTCCCGTAGATCTTCTTCGATTTTCGCCAAGACATAGCGAATAATTGGCACTCCGCACGCAGGATCTCCCCTTCGATGGGAAATTGCTTGAACGAGATCGTCCAGGCGATCTAGATAAGGTAGGCGGCTCATCAGCCTTCACCACGCTGCACCTCACATGCGCTCTCCATGAATGAGTACCCACCACGCCACCGAGCCGTGGCGGGTACTCAGCCAACCGCCGACGAAGGGATGATGATCGACGGTCACATTTCCAAATGTAGAAAAGGCTCCGTTGTTTCAGGGTCGGACCTTTGCGAGTCCATGTCGGGCTTCAGTCGGGCCCAGACACGATAGAGTGCCTGCAAGGGTGTGTAGCAGCGCCAGCGCGAAGGCCCCGTCACTGACCAGCAATGATGGATTTCGGAAACCAGGTTGCCTGGTCCGCAAGACTCAGTGGGTCCGCCCCCCACTTGCGGGTAGAGGCGGACCCGACCGAGGCTTGGGGGCCTCGACCGGCAGCGGGGGACGCTGCCGCTTGTTCAACCTGCCGCAGCATATCAGGTTCCGCTGATTCACAAAAAGCCCACCGGAAGATGGCGGGCAGGTTCTGGAGTGTGCTGGGACCAACCAGCATAGGTCAACAAGCCGCGACAGGGTTGGTCCCGATAGCGGGCGGACGCCGCCAAGCCGCAGCCCTCGTTTCACCCGCCCGCTGCTTGCCCCACACTCTCGTCCCGGCGCCGCCTGTAGCCTGTCACATGCATCGCTGAGACATCGCTCGTAACGACCGTCCCCCTCGCGGGGAAGATCGATCATCCGATCGTCGCACAGATCGAAGGAACATTTTAGAGTTATCGAATGTTCACATCCTATGGACAGCCGAACCCAACTCTCAGCAGCTCAATCGAGAACAGCACGCGCCCTGCTGAACTGGTCGCGGGTGCGCCTTGCCGCAAAAGCCAGTCTCAGCGAAATGGCGATCAGAGATTTTGAGAACGGTATTCGAAATCCGCGTCCCCACAAGATCGCGGCCATGCGCCAAGCGTTTGAGGACGCGGGAATTACTTTCACCTTCGAAGGCGCTCAGTCGCTAGCCCGCCCTGAAGGTCATAGCGGTCTCGCCACCACCAATAGAATGTGGCGCCGCCGGCAGAGACAAGCATAACGATAAGGGTCCTTCATCCGCGTAGAGAGTATGTGTCTAGTGCGCGTGCCTGAGCATCGGTCTGCCGGCGACGACGCGCTCAAGCTGCTGGCACGCTTCGGCATGGTCGGCATCGCCGCCACAATTCTGTATGCCGCTTTGGTTACCGCTTTTATCGGAACGGCTCGCTGTCACCCCATCCAGCCCTCGCTTGGGGCATATGCCGCAGCCACCCTGTATTCGGACCTGGCTTACAGATCCCTGACGTTCGTGTCGGGCCCATCGCATCGAACTGAAGCTCCGCGTTTCCCGGCGATTCTTGACGCGCTCAGATAACATCGCGCCGTGTGACGGCGAGTCCTAGCCGCCTGCGCGGACGTCTCAATCGAGATGCCGGCCTTTCGCAGAATCGCCAGGAGTCTGGCAGGGGCATTGTTGTATTTGGTGGGTCATAAAGTTTTTGCGCCGGCCTTAGGAACATGCATCCGGAATCTAAGTTGGGAACGTGCTTGGTGTGAGAACTCCCTCCCTCAAGTCCAAGCTCTGGTGCAGGGCCCGTCGCTGTGACCTCAGCGGCGGGCCAACCTGGAGAAACCCATGCAACCTTTTCGTAAGGCTGGAACCCGTTTGCAGCTCGGCTTCGGGCAGGTCTCAAAGCCAAGGCCCCCTCTAGTCGTGCCTTCAGGGTCTACTCGTCAGACGCTCCACGGTCTCAATGATGGCCTTCGCCAGCGGCTCGGGTTGTAGTGACCAGTCAGCCCAATCCTCGGATGGTAGCACGCCAAGGGCGATATTTGCGGATCCGCGCCTGGACAGTTTGGCCTCCTACCAGAATACCGTTGAATTTACAGTTTGGTAAAAAATTCCCCATCAATCGTAGACTGACTTCGCGGCCGCCAGTGAGGAAGGAGGGTGACGGCCTTCCGGTGTCCTGCTCGGCTAGGAAAACCAAGCGCGATCCAAACTTCCATCCTGGGAGCAAGGTTGCCTTGAATCGAAAGTGGGTCCGCCCCACTGGCAGGCAGAGGCGGACTCGGCCGAGGCTTGGGGACCTCGACCGGCAGCGGGGACGCTGCCGCCGTTTCGAACCTGTTCCGACTATCAAGTTCCGCTAACGCACAAAAGAGCCCGTCACCTTCCGGCAGCAGGGGTGGAGAGCAGCCATGAGATAGTTGTGCGATCAATTTGCGGGGATACGGAGACTAAAGCGCGTTTGCTCCACATCGGAGACTACGTCCAAGCTTCCACCATGGGCGCGGGCAATTTCTGACGCGATGAAGAGCCCCAATCCCAGGCCCTGTTGGCGGCTCTTTGCCTCTCCTCGATAAAATGGCTGAAAGAGGCGTTGCAGCGCCGATTCCGGAATAGGCTTACCGCTGTTCGCAACCGACAGGCTAAAGAGGCCGTCCTGAACCTGCGCGGCTACCTTGATCGGAGTTTCAGGGTCGCCATGGGCGATGGCGTTTCCCATTAGGTTCGAGAAAAGCTGCGCGATCCTCGCATGATCAGCATCGATCATGCATCCGTCCAGATTGAACGACACCTCGATCTGACGCTCCGGGTAGCTTGATCTTATCTCGTCAAGCACCTGCTGCAATGCGGGCTGGATCGGGTTGTCGCGGTCCCTCGATAGTCCGAGACCCCCTCCAAGTCGACCTCTCGCGAAATCCAAGACATTGTCGATCAAGCCGCTCATCCGGGAAACGCTCGCCAGCATGAGGCGCAGGACTTGGGAGGTTTTTTCGTCGCTGGTGTCAGAGCTTCGGGCCAGCATGTGGACGCCAGCAGAAATCGAAGCCAGGGGATTTCGTAGGTCGTGGCCAAGCACCGCTATGAACTGCTCGCGCAGTTCCGCAGTCTGTTGTGCGGAATTCAGGCCGATCTGCAGCTCGCGTCTGGCCTCACTCAGCTCTCGCTCGTAGCGTCGACGCTGCGTCGCGCGAAAGAGCGCCACGCGTGTCTCAATTAATTCTCCAGTGGGCGTCCTCTTTTCCCAGGCGTTGGCTAGGACTGACAGGCTCTCGCCATCCGACTTCATCACGTCCAACGCAACCTCATCAAAGGAGCCCTGCATCCTCAACAGGGGAGCGAAATGTGTCTCATAGAACATTCTTCCGGCGATATTGAGGATGTCACGAAAGCGTTTCCCGACAACTGCCTCCCTAGAAAACCCGGTCCATTTGTAGAAAGTAGTGTTTGCGTCGTCGATGCGCCCATCGGCAGCTACAACGAGGTAGCCACAAGGCGCGTTCTCAAAAAGGTCGAGGTATCTGTTACCAGCGTTCATTGTGTAGTCAGACGAACGACCGTATCGCCGCAACAACTTCCTGCGGCGAGCTGAGATTTGGGCAGTGGCCGACCGCGTCGAGGTGAACCAATTTACTGCCCGCGATGTGGTCGCGGACGTACTCACCGACTTGATCGCCGGCAATGATGTCGTCGGAACACTGCAGCACTAGCGTCCGCGCGGTGACTTTCGGCAGGTCGGCTCTGTTGTCGGATGTGAATGTGGCCCGCGCGAATTCACGAGCGATGTCGGGATCAGTTCGACAAAAGCTGTTGGTGAGCTCCTCAGCAAGTTCCGGCCGATCCGCGTTCCCCATAATTGCTGGCGCCATCGCGGCCGACCAGCCCATGTGGTTGTCGGCTAGAGATGAAAGCAGGCCCTCGACATCAGCCTCTGAAAAGCCGCCGACATAGCCGTCATCGTTTATATAGCGCGGAGACGGACCAACCAAAACAAGGGTCTCGAATATTTCGGGTGCCTTCAAGGATGCGAGCACCCCGATCATTGCGCTGACGGAATGCCCGACGAATACCGTTTTCCGCAATTCGAGAGCCCGACCGATTTCAATGAGGTCATCCGCGTAGCCGTCCAGCGAGGCGTATTTAGCGCTGTCGTACGCAGACAGGTCGGACTTCCCAGCCCCTACCTGGTCGAAAAGTACGGTGCGAAAATCGTGGCGGAATGCAGGCTCGACGAAACGCCACATGTTTTGATCACAGCCGAAGCCGTGGGCAAACACCATCGTTTTAGGTCCCGTGCCATGAGCCAGAACATTGTTGCGCTTCAGAACGTACATGTCTTCAGACCAGAGGAAATCGACACCTAAATAGCCCGTCTGAAAAAAACTTCAAATGGCAACGAAATGACGCCCGCACTCGGAGCGTATCTCTAGTCTGCACGTGGAGTTGATGAAGTTGTTCGTATAACCATATGGCGCAGCCCATTCCGGTGCTCGTTGTCGAGGACGACGAACTCATCCGGATCGATATCGTCGACTTCCTTGGGCATGAGGGGTTCGTCGATTACGAGGCAGCCGGTGCGGACGAGGATTCTGCTTCTGGAACAACATCCATCGGTTTGAATGCTGTCGGGAGACGATGCGAGGATACGGATAGCGGAAAATTCGCTCACGCGCATTGGTGTGGAGTTCGTCCATGGGGGAAATACCTTCTCCGCTTGAGGCACGCTTGGATATGAGGCGTGAAGCGCAAAAGAGCTGGGGATGCTATTGGTAGCGAGACGTCTGCCGGTAACATATCGCTCAACAAGCACCCCGCCTGCTAGGCCGGGCACTGTCTCGGTTGAAGTTTATCCGCCCTATCTGTCGCACGACGGGCCGATCTCCTATATGCTTAGCGGAAAGCATGTGAGTGCCAATGCCCTTCACTGTCATCTGGTATGGAAGACGCGGCATCGTCGACAAAGTGTCCTTCGACGCGGAGAAGGCGGCAAAAGACCATGCCATCGCGATGTTCCCGACCCGTAAGGGTGACGATGGGATCGTTTCAGTTGAAGTTCGTAAAGACAACGGCGCCGTCGTCTTTAGTCACGCGGAGAACTGAGAGAGCGAGGCCAGCGCCACAGCCGCCATCGATCCGTTCGATCTGCCGGGGGCGCGGATCGGCCGGCAATACCTCCAGCTGTGGCCTCGATCCGCGGCTGCGCCGAGAACGACTGGCCTGTCGCCGATGTAGTCGGACGGCTTGAATGCCTGTATGGCCTTGCGACCAATCCCGCCCGCAACCCGCTCAGCACCGTGTATCCAGACCCGCTGCCCGATCTCTGTAGCGACGTCGGTGCCACCAATCGTGTTGAAGAACAGGAAGCCATTTTCATCGATGTAATGAACGATGAAGCCGATTTCATCCATGTGCCCAGCGTACATGACGCGAAAGCCGGCTTCCGGGTTCAGGATTGCGCTCACATTGCCCAGCACATCGGTCGTCACCTTATCTGCAAACTCGCGGACATTGTCCCGATAGAGCTTGGCGACGAGCTGTTCGAATCCGCTTGGGGAAGGCGTCGCAATGAGCGCCTCCAGATAGGAAAAAGACTGGGCGCGCACGTTTTTCCTCCGGGTGCTGGAACGAACATGTTGTCTGAGCTAATCCACGCCCGATGTGTTGGTTCCAATCGGAGCAGCAAGACAGATTGCACGGGCCTGGAGGAGGCGAGCCGCGCCGGCCTGGAAGGCTTGAAAAGATCTGGCGAGAGCGGCGCTGAAGGAGCGCGATTAGGCAGCAATTATTCGTCGAGGTCAGGGATGAAAGCGGCGAAAAACTGCTGAGGCTCTGCATTCGTCTGCAGGTCACAGCGATGGGATGACAGATCCCGAATGGCCACAGCTAAGTCCGGCGCCAGGCATCTCTTGAAGTTTTGCGATCTCGGAACAATCGCGCCAAACCACAGTTCCAGCCAGGCAGTGGAGCTGCAAGATTTGTGACCCGATCGCGCGTGGCCCTCCCACGGCGCCGGCGCTCGATCACCAGCAGGCGATATAATCGGGACGATAGCTCGATGGGCAAGAAGGCCAAGCAGAACACCGGGTCTCGGGCGGATCGCGAACGGGCCATCGAAGCGAACTACTTTGCCCGAAAGTGCGGCCTCACCAAGGACGAGGCACTCAAGATTCTCAAGAACGCGTGTCGCAGGATCGATGAACAAGCGAAACGGCGGTCAGGCGACCAGTAGAAGAAATCGTCGCTCGATCGTCGCAACCGATGGCAGCGCATGATCTACTTCACCCCCGACACACCTTTTCGACAATCCGCTTCAACGATCCGGATGCGCAGGCCGGGGTCCCGTTTAGACCGGCAGAGGCAGCCGAGCGACCATTGCGGCATGCAATATGTGCCGAAAAGCCGCGCGATCTGGTTCTCACAACAGTTGCCCACAAAGCTCTGAGCAGGTCGTTCCGGCGCCGCGGCCCCCCGACTACCGTCTTGTCAACATGATCGCCGAAAGCGTGGCCTGCAATCGACTTCGATCGTCCAGGCGAGAACGCCGTTAAGGCGCGGCAGGCGGCTTAACAAGCGGCCGCGAGGCTAGGCTGGCGCAGAGGCGACATGGCGCCGTTTGGCGCCGGTTGTGCCGACCATAACGGAGCGAGATGCCCACGGGTCCTTGCTCGTGCTTCCCACGATGTCTTTGAGGGCGAGGAACAACGGATGGCCTTGGTTGTTAGAGCCCATATGCCGCGACGCATTGAACTCGAAGTGGGAGATGGAGATGGCGACGAAAAAAAGCGCCCAGAGCAGCACAAAGGGCTTGGAAGATCTCTTTTACGAAGCCTTGAAGGACATATACTACGCCGAGCGTAAGATCTTAAGTGCCCTCAAGAAAATGGCCAGGGGTGCCGAATCGCAAGAGTTGACCGCCGCGTTCGAGAAGCACCGCGACGAGACTGAGGGCCAGGTCGAGCGGCTGCAGCAGGTGTTCGAAATTTTCGGCAAGCGCGCGCAGGGCAAGACCTGTCCGGCCATCGACGGCATTCTTGAGGAAGGCCAGGAGATTCTGGAGGAGTTCCAGGAGGCGCCGGCCCTCGACGCCGGACTTGTCGCCGCGGCCCAGGCCGTTGAGCATTATGAAATTGCCCGCTATGGCACGCTTGTGACCTGGGCAGGGCTGCTCGGCTTGAATGACGCCGTCCAACTGCTTCAGCAGACGCTCGAGGAAGAGAAGGCAACTGACGAGGCGCTGACTCAACTCGGACAAGCCGGCGTAAACGAAAGGGCGCTGCAGGAAGCCGCCTAGCTGGACCCGTTTCAGTCTGCTGGGAGACCCAGTCCATGAACATCGCCGGAAACGTGCCGCCCTCGGGCGGCACCACACCCACCGACCCGGCTCCTGAGCTGGCACGGCTGCTCTTCGAGCCGAACATCTCCATCAACGGGCCCATTGGCCAGGATACGGTGACTTTCTTCCTCGGCCGGCTGGAAGAAGTTCGTCGCAGCGGCCAGGACATGCTGATGGAGTTGAACACCAGCGGCGGCGATGCCGATGCCGCGCGTCGCATCGCGCTCGAAATCCGCCTGTTCCGCCTGCATTCAGGGCGACGCGCCTATTGTGTCGGCAAGACGCAGGTCTACTCGGCGGGAGTGACCATCTTTGCGGCGTTCGACCGGCATTGCCGCTTCCTGACGGAAGACGCGGTTCTGCTCGTGCATGAGCGGCGCATGGACACAAGCCTGGCGCTCAACGGCCCGATGCGGTCCTGCATCCAGATCGTGCGCGAAGAACTCGCCTTGCTCGAAACCGCCGAGCAGCTCGAAATGGAAGGCTTCAGGGAACTGGTCAACGGAAGCTCGCTGACCGCCGAAGAACTCTACCAACGCGCCACCAACAATTGCTATATCCATGCCGAGGACGCGTGTCGGTTGGGGCTCGTCGCCGAAGTGCTTGGCTAGGCCGATTGGTCGGTTGTGCAAAGCCCGAACCGTTTGGCTTTGCCAACTCGGACTTGCCACCCTTCAGACTTGACAGTTTTCAGACTTGCCGAGCAAAGTTTTGCAGGAACAGCGTGGCAGCTTAGGATGAGCACCCGATGATGGGCACCAGAGGAACAACCAACCCGAGTCCGCGCTCGGCGCCTTTGCTCCAGGACAAGGCCGCGCGAACAATGATGGGAGCTCTGGGCGCAGTTGCTTCCAGCGCCGCGCGGACGCTTGCTTCAATCAGCCCTCACCTGGGCGACCAGGTCTCGGACCGCCCGATCGAGTGGCCGGGCTGCGAAGACAGCTTTGTGGCGTCGTCCGGCTCCGCGTCCAGACAGGTCGAGGCGCGCCTGCCGTCCCAGTTAGGGCACGCGGGATGAGGGTTCTCGTCACCGGCGCGTCGGGTCTGATCGGAACTTCGCTTTGCGCGCGCCTGGCCGCCGATGGATATGAAATCGTTCGCGTGCTGCATCGTGCCGGCACCGCGCCCTTCACAGGCTTGCCGCCTGTCTTGCTCGACATGGCAAAGGCGCGGACGCAGGACTGGAGCCCGCATCTGATAGGTATCGATGCGGTCGTTAACTGCGCCGGCGTGCTGCAGGACAGCACGCAAGAAAGCACTGGCGGTGTGCATGCGGGCGGCGCATCGGCACTCTTTGCCGCCTGTGAGCAGGCGGGCGTGAGAAAAGTCATTCACTTCTCGGCAATCGGGGTCGATCGGCTGCAGCCGTCCGCCTTCTCGGCCACCAAGCTGGCTGGCGACCAGGCGTTGATGGCGCGCGATTTGGACTGGGTCATCCTGCGCCCGTCGGTCGTGCTGGGCCGGCCGGCGTTCGGCGCCAGTGCGCTGTTTCGCGGACTGGCCGCATTGCCGCTGTTGCCGGTGATGCCCAGCACGGGTCGGCTTCAGGTCGTACAGTTGGACGACGTGATCGCCACTGTCCTGCATTTTCTCCGGCCCGATAGCGCATCGAGCATTGCGCTTGACCTTGCCGGACCTGAAGCGCTGCCGATGAGCAAGGTGGTTGGCCTCTACTGCTGCTGGCTCGGGTCGAGACCGGCTGGAGAGTTCACTCTGCCCGGAAGCGTCGCGGCCGGCCTGTACCGGATCGGCGATGCGACGGCTCTGCTCGGCTGGCGCCCGCCGATGCGCAGCAATGCGGCCAAGGAAATCGTGCGGGGCGCTGTCGGCGACCCGCACCCGTGGATCGCAGCGACAGGCATCCAACCATCCAGCCTCGAAGCAGCGCTAAAGCTCAATCCCGCGACGGTGCAGGAGCGATGGTTCGCCCGTCTCTATTTCGTCAAGCCGGCGATCTTTACTGTCCTGCCCTTCTTCTGGATCATGACGGGTGTCATTTCCCTGACCACTGGCTGGCGCCGCGGGGTCGACTTGCTGGTAGGCACTGCCATCGGTCCGCTGGCGGAACCGGCGGTCATCGCCGGAGCGCTGGCCGACATGGCGGTCGGCGCGTTGATCGCCTGGCGACCGACCAGTCGGCTGGGTCTGTTCGGGGCGATCGCGGTGGCTCTTTTCTATGCGATCGCGGGGACCATGCTGCGGCCCGAGCTGTGGAACGAGCCGCTCGGCCCTTTCTTGAAGATCCTGCCGATCATTGTTCTGCATTTTGTCGCGCTGGCGGTCCTGGAGGAACGCTGATGATCTACTTCATGCTCAAGTTCCTGCATGTCGTCGGCGCAGCGGTGCTGCTGGGCACCGGCGCCGGCATCGCCTTCTTCATGCTGCTCGCCCATCGGACCGCAAATTCGGCAACCATCGCGGCGGTCGCACGCATCGTCGTGATCGCCGATTTCATGTTCACTGCAACCGCCGTCGTCGCCCAACCTGTCACCGGCGCGTTCCTCGCCTGGCATTCCGGCTATTCGCTGACCGAGGGGTGGATTGTGCTTTCGATCCTGCTCTACCTCATCACCGGCCTGTTCTGGCTTCCAGTCGTGTGGATGCAGATCGAGATGCGCAATCTCGCCCTGCAGGCCGCGGCAGCGAAGCAACCTCCACCACAGCGCTATAATACCTTGTTTCGGCTCTGGTTCGCGTTCGGCTTTCCTGCTTTCGGGGCTGTGCTCGCCATCTTCTGGCTGATGATTTCGCGACCTTCGATCGATTGGTTCGCCTTGTAGCACCGGACTTCGTCTCCCTCGTCACGGTCTGCAACGTTGCGCCTAGCAAGTTGGGCGGCGATGGACGCCAGCCGCAGACTGCCTCGTTCCGTTCTTGCATTCGGGTGGCAATGGTTGCACAGGTCCCCGCTCATCGCCCGAGCACCTCTGTGGCGCTTCATGAGGCGGTTCGGCGGGTTGGTGTCGGGAGAAATCGGAATCTTTTGTAGGCTCTCAGCCTGCGGGCACCCGGCGAACCGGCTCCGCGCAAGTACCCCTGCCCTGCCCTGCCAACACGACAAACCGCAGGCTGCCCTGATCGATGATGTCAGCGCGCAGCTGGCGAGAGCGCGTCGCTGCTGCCTCCGTCTTTTGGTGGACGAGGCATACAGGTGACCTTGTCGATCATTCGGAGCACCGCCTGCGGGTCACTGTGGTGAGCCATGTGCCCGGAATTCGGGATTATTTCTATCAGTGATCCATAAATTTCGGCATGCAAGCGTTCCGCTTCACGCCGAGCGTCGAACAGCCTGTCCCCTGCTCCAGCGACGATTCCGGTAGGCACGTCGATGTCCCGATAGCAAGGCTTCGTGAACAGCGCCGCGCCGAGCATCAGGGCTGTCTCCACACAGACTGAGCGCAACTGAGAGGGGCGGCTGGCGACCTCCTTTGTGCTCACCGAAAAAACGTTCGAGATCGGCCCAGGCCGGAATATCTTTCGCATGGTCGACGGCCAGCCGAGCCTTACTGCGAGCGGCAGCAAGGTGTGACGGAGTGCCGAGCCCATCAGCGGTACGGCCGGTAGTGCTGCAAGAGCGAGATCCAGCCTCGGTGAGGGATAGTAATATCCAGAGACGAGGACCAGGCCGGCGACCGAGGGAGCGTGCCTGCGGGCCATCTCCAGCGCGATCCAAGCGCCCCAGGAATGTCCGAGCACGAGGTATTTGTGAATGCCTAGTTTGGCGGCGGCCTCGTGGAAGAGATCGGCCTGCTCGCACGCCGACCATCGCTTTCGAGCCGGCCGCGAGCTTCCGCCGAAGCCTGGCCGGTCGAAGGCGAGGACCCGATGCTTGGCACTCGCCAGGTCGAGCACGCCGCTGATCGCAAAATCCTCCGCAACCGAGCCATTGCCATGCAACAGGAGCAAAGGAGGCCCGCTGCCTTTCTCAAGGATGCTCAAGTCCACCCCATCGATCCTCGGAGTGCGTTCCATCGAACGGGGAGCCAAGGCCTTCCTGGCGCGTGCGTTATTGTATGCCGCCAGCGACAGGGCGGCAGCCGCAAACAGTGTGGCGAGTTTTATCCGGTTCGAAAACATACTGACTCCTGCGCTGGGTCTGCACGGTGGCCCACCGTTGAGCGCGTCGCGGTTGCGCATCTGCATCGGCGTCGCCAACTCGGTTACCCTGTCCCGCCGTATCTTTGCCATCCGGGTGTCAAAGCCTCACGGAACCCCGACCGGGCGTCGCATCGCGAGATCGAAGGCATCACCGGAGCTCAGCACGTGAACCCTCAAATCATGGATGGAAAGGGCGGCATCAGGTTCACCTTCCGCGATGTTGGAATGCGTGACGCCGGCTGCATCAACCAGATAGACAGCGCCGCTGCCGATGACCTTGAACATCTCGCCATTCACCACGATCGCCGTGTCTTCATCAATGCCGATGCCCAGGACCCGTGGGTTCTGCGACACCGCTCCGATGAGCCGCCCGATGCGGCCCCGCTCCGCAAAGTGCTGGTCGATGATGACATTCGGCAGCAGGCCCAACCCCGGCGCCATGCGAATATGGCCGATCCGAAAGGACGCAGCGTTCGGCCCCTTCACCATCATGGTATCGCTCATGACCGACGCGCCCGCGGAGGTGCCGGCAATTATGCCTCCGGCTTCATAGATTTCGTGCACCCGCTCGTCGATGGGGGTGTCGCCGATCTGGCTGGTGATGCGGAGCTGGTCGCCACCGGAGAAGAACACAGCGCTCACGTTTGCGAGCGCGCTTATTTTTTTTTCATGAGCCGCCTCGAGACGGTCGTTGACGTAGAGCTCGACGACTTCCTTGATGCCCAACTCGCCGAAGGACTTCTGATACTTCTCGAGATAGCCATCCGGCTCATGCGACGCGATGGTGGCAAGCACCAGGCGGCCGTTCGGAACCAGGCTGGCGACCTCCTTCAATATGACGCGATCGCCGTCATGGTCCTCGTGGCCACCGATGATGACAAGCGTTCCGGCTTTGCCATTGGAGGGGCGCCTTTTCTTCTTGTCGGTCATCTGCCCTCGTCTTTCTTGCGCAGGAAGACATGCGGATGGTTGTCCTCGCTGGTCATGAACGCGACTGCAAACTCCCGGCTGTTGTGCGCCCACCCGGACTTCCCGGTTGGGGTAAGCACGATGGCTCCCGCTTCACCGCCGATCGCCTCAACCTCCCTGAGGGAGGGCTCCAGCACCTCCTCCACGCCCGCCATAGCTGCCCGTCCGGCGGAAAGTGCGCGCCGCGCGGAAAGCGCCTGCATGACGCGAGCGGCGAGAGCCTTTCGCGCGATATGCTCGCCGTCTCCCGAAAAGGCCACGGCGCCCAATTGGTTGTCGGCGTAGTAGCCGCAACCGGGTTGCGGAGAATCGCCCACTCTGCCCGGAGCGCTGCCGTCCAGTCCCCCGGTGGAAGTGCCCACGGCGAGATCCCCTGGTCAAGGGCAACGACACCGATTGTATCCTTCGCCTCCGACTTGCTGGCGAAACCGCGTTGCTGCGGCGTGACCAAGTCAGCCGGATCGCAAAGCTCCAGTTGTTTATCGGCGGCGAAACGCCTGGCGCCGTCCGACACCAGCAGGATTGGCTCCTCATGCAGCATGGCCTTGGCGACACTGATGGGATGGCGCACGCCCTTGATCACAGCGACGGCGCCCACATTGAAGTCCTTGCCCTCCATGATGCCTGCGCACATTTCGACCTCGCCGTCCGAATTGAGGGCACTGCCATATCCTGCATTGAACGTCGGGGCCGTCTCGAGGACACGACCGGCGGCTTCCACCGCATCGACTGCAGTTCCGCCGCCGGCCAGGACGGCGCGACCGGCCTCAAGCGCCTTGATGCACCCGTTGCGATGCGCCTCCTCCTCTTCTGGATCGATCTCCTTGGCGCCGCCGTGCAGGATGAGCGACCACATCAGCCAGCCCTCAGATGGCGAATATGGGTCTGATCGGGCCCTCGCCGAGAAGGTGCCGCGCCCTCAAACCCGGTCACCTGGCTCCAGACCGCCTCGACGTCGTCGACGGTGAGCACGACAAGGTCTTTCTCCCGAGCAAGCTGGAGACACACTTCGACAGCCTCTTTTTCGGGACAGACGGCTTGTATGCGCCCTGGAGCGCAGCCGGCGTTCAAGGCGCCTTCCCGCAGCAAGCCGGCGATCGTTCCGGGGGCTCGGCCGCGCAGTCCATGTTCATCCTCCTTGAAGACGATGACGTCGAATATTCGCGAAGCCACCGCCCCCATCTCGCGTATGTCGCAATCGCGGCGGTCGCCCGGTATGGCGACAAGGCCGATCGTGCGCTGATACCCGCGCTTCATATGGGAAACGAGCTTTCCCAGCGCCTTCAACCCCTCGGGATTGTGCGCGTAGTCAACGATCGTGCGGAAACCATGCCCGTCGAAGACGTTGAGGCGACCGGGAGTGGTGAACTCGGCCAATGCAGCGCGGATAGTTGCCGCAGGTACGTCGTGGCAATGTGCCATCGCAACGGCCGCCAAGCTGTTGGCGACGTTGAATTCAGCGGACCCCTCGAAGGTCGCGGGAATTTCGTCGACGTCCATCAGGAACATCGACTCCCCATCCTCGTGGATGACGATGTCCCAACCGTCCCTGCTGCGCTCCCGCGTCACGGCGCGGCCGCCTTCCGCCACGTGGCTGCACAGGAAATCGGGCCAGTCGCTCCTGTTCGCCAGCGAGAAGTAGCAGATCCTGCCCCCGGCGTCGCGCGACATCGCGGAGGTGTGAATGTCGTCGGCGTTGAGGATGCTCCACCCGCTGCGGCGGACCGACTCGACGACCACCGACTTCACTTCCGCCAGGTCCTCGATAGTGTCGATGCCTCTCAGCCCCAGATGATCGCCATGGACGTTCAGCACCGCGCCAATGTCGCACGCGTCGAATGCAAGGCCTTCGCGCAGGATGCCGCCGCGTGCACATTCCAGCACAGCGACATCGACACCTGGCTCGCGCAGCACGATCCTAGCGCTTTGCGGACCCGAGCAATCGCCTGTCATGATCCGCTCGCCGTTCAGGTAGACGCCGGTGGTCGAGGTGAGCCCGACTGTTGCACCATTCGCATGCAGAATGTGCGACAGCATTCTGGCGGTGGTCGACTTGCCGTTTGTCCCTGTGATCGCGAAGATTGGAATGCGGCCGTCCTTGCCACCCTTGAAGAGCAGATCGAGCACCGGCCGTGCGACATTGCGGGCGCGGCCCGAGGACGGTTCGAGATGCATGCGAAACCCGGGACCGGCATTCACCTCTATGATGCCGCCGCTGGTCTCGCTGACCGGCCGCGAAATGTCAGGACAGACGAAGTCGATCCCCGCGATGTCGAGACCGACGATCTGTGCCGCCCGCCTGGCGATCAGCGCGTTTTCCGGATGGATTTCATCAGTCCGGTCGGTTGCCGTCCCGCCGGTCGACAGATTAGCGGTGGGTCGCAGGAGCACCATTTGACCCGGCGCTGGAACGCTCGAAAGCGTGAGCTGCGACTTTGACAGGAAATGCTCGACACATTCGTCGATCTCGATGCGGGTCAGCACCGAAGAATGGCCCTCTCCCCGTCGCGGGTCGCGGTTCGTCTGCTCGACGAGTTCGGCGACAGAGCTCCGGCCATCGCCGACGACATGTGCCGGGACCCTCTCGGCAAGCGCCACCACCTTTCCTCCGATCACCAGGATCCTGTGGTCCGAGCCGACGAAGTGCTGCTCGACGATCACGCTGCGACTGTGTTCTCGCGCCTGTTCGAAGCCCCAGCGGACTTCGTCCTCTGTTGCGAGGCCGATGTTGACGCCGCTTCCATGATTGCCGTCCAGTGGTTTGGTGACCACAGGGTATCCGAGCCGTGCCGCTGCCGCGACAGCGTCCTGCGCCGATCGCACCAGTTCCCCGCTGGGGACCGGCAGCCCGGCCTGCTGCAGCAGGAATTTTGTCAGGTCCTTGTCGGAGGCGATTTCGGTCGCGATCTCAGAAGTGAGGTCGGTGCAACTGGCGCGAATGCGCTTCTGATGCTTGCCTTGGCCGAGCAGCACCAGGCTGCTGTCATCGAGCCGCGCCGCGGGAATCCCCCGTCTCTCGGCCTCGCGCACCAGAGAGGCGGTCGTGGGGCCCAAGGCACGCTCGGCGGCGCCAGCCTTGAGCTGCTGCAGCCTCACCGCGAAATCGAATGGCCCTTCCATTTCGGCAATCTCGTCGAGCCCCTCGAGGCCATGCAGATTGCCCGGCAGGAGACTATCCACCAACTCGAGCGCAACTCGTCCGGCGAGCAGCCCCACAACCTCATCATTGTAGGAGAACATGACGTTGTAAGTGCCCGGACTGCCTTTGACCGAACGTGTCTTTCCTCGTGTCACCGGGTGGCCCAGCATGCTCTGCAGTTCCAGGGCGACGTGCTCCACGACGTGGCCGAGCCAGGTTCCTTCCTGCATACGGCGGACGAACCCGCCGGCGACGCCATAGCTGCAGCCATGGCCCGCAAGGCCGGGCAACAGGCGAACGATGTCATCGGTAAATCCGGGCAGCTTGTCTGTCGGGAACGCTTCAAGGGCTCCGAGGTCGATCTGGATCCGGACCATTGGCGTCATGCTGTAAAGATGAGGTCCGCGGAACACGCGGGCGTCCACGACACGGATGCTGGTGCGAAAACGCGCGGCGTCTTGATGAATTTCGTTGCCCGACATAGTCCGTTCTCCTGACTAGCCCCGCAAACTTCTTGAGGATCGATAAGTTCCCGGCTGTGAAACGCAAATCTTTTTGCCCGATCGAGAAACAAAAAGGGCTTTTAACATATGTTGGCCAAGAACAGATTCTGGTCATCTTACCCGCCGCAAGGGGCGGGCCATGCATTGCGCCTGCTTGTTCCTAAGCGTAGCACGGCACGCTGCGGCCCATTGAAGGCAACCCCCGACCTACCGGGCTGCGCAGAGATCCCAGCTGCCGAGTGCCGGGCGCCCGGCTTGGGCTCGTGGCGACCGCTTTGAGGGCAGCATCGAGGCGTTTGAATTTTCAACGCCGGACGGCCACCAGGGAACATTTTCAAATGCACTGTGTTTGGCGCCAACCTTGCACACCGGAACTACCGCCATGCAGAGTCGCGCGCTGGTCAAAGAGATCGACGCCGTCCGCCTCAGCATCTCGCTCCTTGAAAAGGAGTTGTGGACAGCTGGCAGACCCAACAAGATCCGATGGCGTTCAGGATACGAGCTAACCGCCCAAAAAGCTCGCCTTGCCAAACTGGAGAACGTGCTTGCCCACTATCCATCCGTGACGCGAGCCCGAGCATTGGACAGCAACAGCTTGAGTTACGGGCAAAGGAACCAGGTGAGTTAGGGGAAGCAAGATGGCTGACAGACACTCGATCAGAACTCCGTTAGCTCGAGTGCAGGGCCTTGGGTCGGCGAAACACGGAACCGAAACGTTCATGCTGGAACGACTGACATCTGCTGCACTTTTGATCCTCGTCATTTACATCGTCGCGGTCGTTATAAGGCTGATCGGAGAGCCTCGAGATGTCGTCATCCGCGCAGTCGGATCGGTCTATGTCGCACCCGCCCTCATCACCTTCATTCTGGTGAACTGCGTCCACATGCGGCTGGGCATGCAATCGATCATCGAAGACTACTGCCACGCCACCGTGCTGAAATCTGTCCTGCTGATCGCTAACTGGTTGTTTTGCTGGGCAGTAGCCCTCGCCAGCTTTTTCGCCGTGCTGGTGATCAGCTTCCGATAGGCGGATTCACGAACAGCGCGGCGCGGTTCCAACTCAGCGCGCCGATCCCGTTGTCTGTCGCGCACGGCGAGCCGTCTTCATTCTATTTTCGGCAGCCTGTCCCATTGATGGAAAGGCGGCGGAGAGGTCAATTCCCATTCCAACGTGGTGGCTCCCGGCCCCCAAGGGTTCATGCCGGCGGCCCTTCGCCGGTGGAAAGCCTCCACGATGCTGGCAAGGAAAATCAGGACACTCGCGGCCGACAGATAGGATCCAAAGGAGGAGACCATGTTCCAACCGGCAAAAGCGTCGGGATAGTCGATATAGCGACGCGGCATGCCGGCCATCCCGAGAAAGTGGTGGGGGAAGAAGACGAGGTTCACACCGACGAAGGTCGTCCAGAAATGGATCCCAGCCAAAACCGGATTGTACAAATATCCTGTCATCTTCGGGAACCAGTAATACCAGCCCGCGAAGATGCCGAAGATGGCACCCAACGAAAGAATGTAGTGGAAGTGTGCGACGACATAGTAGGTGTCGTGCAATTGCCGGTCGAGGCTGGCGTTCGCAAGCTGTACGCCGGTCACGCCTCCGACAGTGAACAAGAATATGAAGCCGAGCGCCCACAGCATCGGGGTGCGCAAGCTAAGGGAACCGCCCCACATGGTTGCGATCCAGGAGAACACCTTGATCCCAGTCGGCACCGCGATCACCATCGTGGCGAAGGTGAAATAGCGCTGCGTGTCCAGCCCTATTCCGCTGGTGTACATATGGTGAGCCCAAACGACGAAACCGATCGCCCCGATCGCGACGATCGCATAGACCATCCCCAGATAGCCGAAGATCGGCTTTCGCGAAAATGTCGAGATCACCTGGCTCACGATGCCGAAGGCCGGCAAGATCATGATGTAGACTTCAGGATGGCCGAAAAACCAGAAGAGATGCTGGTACAGGATAGGATCGCCGCCGCCGTCCGGCGCGAAGAATGTGGTGCCAAAATTTCTATCGGTCAGGAGCATTGTAATGGCCCCTGCTAGGACAGGCAGGGCCAGCAGCAGCAGGAATCCGGTGATGAGGATCGACCACACGAACAGAGGCATTCTATGCAACGTCATCCCTGGCGCGCGCATATTGAAGATCGTGGTGATGAAATTGATGGCGCCGAGTATCGAAGAGGCTCCCGCGATGTGCAGAGAAAGAATGACCAGATCGACGGAAGGACCGGGATGGCCGGAGGTCGAAAGGGGCGGATAGAGGAACCAGCCGGTCCCGGGACCGTAGCCGCCGGGGACACTGGGCATGAAGATCGACAATAGAAGCAGCATCAATGCCGGCGGCAGCAGCCAGAACGAGATGTTGTTCATGCGTGGGAAGGCCATGTCCGGGGCGCCGATCATGATCGGAACCATCCAGTTGGCGAAACCACCGATCAGTGCGGGCATGACGGTGAAGAAGATCATGATCAGCGCGTGCGCCGTGGTGAACACGTTATAAAGTTGCTTGCCGGCATCTATGGCCGCGTCGCCTTGGTAGCCGTAGATCATCGATGCCAACCCGGGGAAAAGCTGGATCCCGGGTTGCTGCAGTTCAATTCGCATGCCCACCGACAAGAGCATGCCGATGACCCCCGCGATGGAGGCGAAGATCAGGTAGAGGGTTCCGATATCCTTGTGGTTTGTCGAAAACAGCCAGCGGGTGATGCCCCGCGGCTTGTGGTCGTCGCGGCTGCTCGGAGCCGCCGCCGAATATTCACTCATGAGCGTTCTCCGCTTCAGCCATCCGCCAACAGGGCATCCGAACCATGATGTCAGTTGATTGTTCCCTCCCCAGAACGCCCGACGCGAGGGAACATACGGCAGAAGCCGAGGTTCGGGTCGGGCGCGGCCTGTCCCTGCGCGGTTGAAGGATCGACATTCCATGCTGGCAGTCATTGCTGGGACTTTGGTTCTGACGACAGTGGTCGGCGGGCTGATTACGGCCTTCTGGATCGAGGCCCGTCATGATCTCCACGACCCGACGGCGGACAGGGCGATGCACCTGGAGCTGCTAACCAGACTTGGCTCTCCGGCTTCGGCGGAGTCGTCCTGATATGGACACCATCACCGCGAAACTCGATCCAAGAACGCGAGTCGGCTGGCTTCTGCTCGGCTTCGCGCTGGGCGGTTTCTTCGACGGCATCGTCCTGCACCAGATTCTGCAATGGCATCATCTTCTCTCGGGCCTCGCCGACCCGGCGGGTTCCGACCTGCGCTTCCAGATCATAGCCGACGGCCTCTTCCACTTGTTCATGTACGTGTTCGCCGTTGCCGGCACGGTGCTACTGGTGGCGGCGAGGGCAGCAGGCGGGCGGGCCGGAACGACGACCGAGATCCTTCGGCTAGCCTTCACCGGGTTCGGCCTCTGGCATCTGGTGGACGCCATTGTGTTCCATTGGCTGCTCGGCCTGCATCGGATCAAGATGAACAGCGACATGCCGCTCGCCTGGGATATTGCGTGGCTGGTCATCTTCGGAATCGTGCCGCTGCTGTTGGTGCTGGTGCTGCCCAACCGCGGTAGACCGGCACGCGGTGCCTCGGCGGCTCTGACCAGCATCGTCCTGCTTGCAGGACTGACTACGGGTGCCGGCCCGCTCTTCAACGGTGCCACCACTTCCGTTATCGTCTTTCGAGCTGGGATGGAACCGGCCGCGATGATGCGGGCGGTTCAAGCCGCCGACACCGACCTCAAGTGGGTCGACGCCAGCGGCACCATCTGGGCGGTCGATAGGGTCTCATGGCGCGGGTTGATGACCCTGCACGCGCGCGGCGCCCTGGTCGTCGGCACAACGCCTGTCATTGCCGGATGCCTCGCCTGGACCGATGCCGCTGGTGCGAGCAGTCGCTCCGGCCAGCAGTGAGGCATCCTAGCCCGCTTCCGGAAGGTGGCGGGCTTTTTGTCGGCCGATTGCCACGCCTGGTCGAAGGCAAAGAGTGGCACATTGCGGATTGGCAAATTAGATCGAAGAAGAAGAGCTATCAGAAGCCCGCATTCACCAAAAGTGAGCGGCTGTCGTCGGTGACGGCATCGCCCAGTTCATCCGGGGTCTACGGGATCATCGATTAATCAAGAGAATTGCAGCTTGGAAGCCCGCTGCTGAATGGTGGCGGGCTTTTTAGTGCATTAGTGGAACCTGATATGTCGAGGCAGGTTGGAACCGGCGGCAGCGTCCCCCGCTGCCGGGCCGAGGCCCCAAGCCTTGGCCGGGTCCGCCTCTGCCCGCCAGTAGGGGCGGACCCACTGCAACATGGCTCCGAAAATGAGTTTGGATCGCTCTCGGTTTCCCTGGCCGTGGATAACACCGGAAGGCCCGTTACTGCTCCCTCAGTGGCGGGTTTTTCAATGGCAGGTTGGCCGGTGAAGCATCCCGTCCCGGTTCTCAGGAACCCGTAATGCTACCCTGAATTGCTGGATTTCGCTGCCCTTTGGCATCGCAGACCGTGCATATCAGATCGAGACGGGAGCCAGCCCCAGAACGGGCCAGCTCTGCCAGGATCTCGGTCAGTGCATCGGTGTCGGAAAGTTCGAAGCCAGTTCACTGACGGTGGAACAAAACTGCCCTGTCGAACTTTGGTCGTCGCACTGCTCCCGGTGCTTTCCCCCATGAGAACTGCCCGCTGGCTCCGGCCGGCGGGCTTTTTGCGTCATGTGCTGGGCGATTCTCGGACCCCATTCGTTGGAACCGCCGCTTCAATGCGAAGTTAGGTGCCCAGGGACATTCAAACATGGAGTTGATCATGAAACAGCTACTTTTCGCGTCCGCCATTGTGGCACTGTCAACTGGGTTGGCCTTTGCCCAATCGAGCAACACCACCGGTACTGGCGGGTCATCCACGACGACAACCAAGACCATGCCGAGCACTACGACCGACCAGGGCACGGATTCGACCACCACTAGTGGAACGAACTCGAACTCCGCCAAGGACTGCGCTCCTGGTCAGCAAACTGGCAGCGCCAACCAGGCCGCGCCAGGCCAGCAGGATACAAACGCTAACTCGGCCGCTCCTGGCCAGATGAAAAAGACCACGGACGGCTGCTGAGCGCGCCTTCGGAACCTTTGCCCCTGTCTCAGGTTGGTACAAGCGGTCGATTCCTAGGATGTAGCCGCACATATAGCCCGTCGTGCAAGGCCAGCACGGCGGGTCTTTCGCACGATACGAGCTGCCTGGTGCTTTCGCTTCGCGCTCCAGCGTCTCACGGTCGTTGCCGTGCTTTTTGATAAGTTCCCGGACTTCAGGGATGGTAAGCTGGGATTTGCTGGCGAGATAGCCGACCTCGTATTCCTCGTCGCCCGATACGCGGTCGCGGTCACGAAAATCGCGCTTGCTTTTGTCATCTGGCATGGTTGTTCCTCCTGAGAGGAGAACAGCGAAAGTAGCGCCGGGTTCCACGTAAGGACGGGCCAGCGCTTGTCGCAGAGTTGGCCTGCGCCGGCTTGATTCTGCCTGCACGGGTTCCTTTGTTGCTCGGGAGTCTATCGATCTTGTATGGCGGCCTCGACCAAACGCCGTATCCTGCCGGAACGCTCAATGTTTTGAGCCACCATCTCTTTCGAGCGCTGAATCGCGAGCTCGGCCCGTTCCAGGCGTTGCTTGGCACTGGCGACTTCGGCCTCCATCGCGATTCCCTGGCGTTTCGGGATGTTTGTCATGAGATTGAAACACAGGGAGGACGGAATCGTTCCCTGACGCCGGCCGAAACGGGTGTGGCATGAACACCTGCCCAAGTGCCTGGTGCATTCCTTTGCAACTATTTTAGCCTATTCTAATTTAAATTCGGTCCTGTCCGAGTTCGCGTATGTTGAAGTTCATCCGGCCAATGTTCCCCACGCTTGTCGAGGTGCCGCCGACAGTGGACAACTGGATTCACGAAATCAAGTATGATGGCTACCGGACGCAAGTCATTGTCGAGGACGGCACTGCCCGAACGATCACGCGGAGGGGCTACGACTGGTCATCGACGTACAAGACGATTGTCGAGGCGGCGGCAACCATTCCGAAGTCGGCAATCATCGACGGCGAGGCAATCGTCCTTAACGAGAAAGGCGTGTCGGATTTCCATTCGCTGCGGTCGGCGATGCGATGGGCGCCGGATCGGATCATCTTCGTTGCCTTCGATCTGCTGCACCATGACGGCATCGATCTGCGTCGCGAACCGTTGCTGGCACGTCGGGAAAAGCTGCTCGAACTCGTCGGGCCTGCCAAAGGCGTGATCCAGTACAGCCACCATGTGCATGGCGGCGGGGCTGACTTTTATGCCGCGGTTGATCGGATGGGCCTAGAGGGCATGGTGTCGAAGCGGGAAGAGAGCAGCTATCGGTCAGGCGACACCGAAGCCTGGGTGAAAACGAAATGCTATGAGGAAGTCGACTTTGAAGTTGCAGGCGTGCAGCGAACGCCCGGTTCGGCTCCACTCGCCTTGATGGCAACCCGCGATGCGGAACGCCGCTACGTCGGCTCGGCAAACATCGCCCTGACCAAAGCCATGCGGGAACGCCTCTATGCCAAGGTGCAAGAGGGGAAAGGCGCGCCACCGAGGGGCGCCGACAAGCCCGACGCCGAATGGATCAAACCTGGCCTTGTCGGACGCGTGAAAGACCCTTAAGCGCGAAAATAAACTACGCCACGCCACGCTGCGGGCGATCCGGGAGGCAAAGGCATGACGGGCCGACGCGGCGACGCATCGCCCACAATGCACATCTCCGGAAGCGACCGGTGCGAGGGGTGGCCGGCGCCTGTGGCGGGTTTGTTGGGACGTTAGGCGCCGGCCGGGCGGGCGGAGGTGAGCCGCCGCAAGCTCAAGCTAATATATCCCCGACTCTCATGCCTATGGTGCTATCGCGGAATGGCCTGACGGGCAGTCTAGGCCAACAGGATTAATTGCTGCGCTTTCATTCTGCCAGTAGCTTGCAGGCCTGGTCATTTAGCCCCAGATGAGGTCGGCAGCCTCACCGTTACCGGTGCGTGGTAACTTGATCGTGCCGACCTCACCTTTGACACATGGAACCGATGCCCCTGTGGCAACCGAGCGAAGCTCTGGCCAACGCGATCATTGAGACCGTCGAGCGTCTGACGAAGGAAGCCCGCCGCTGAAGGACACGGACAGCGACGGGCCTTGCACCAGAGCTTGGACTTGAGGAGGGGACATCTCAACCAAGCACATTTCCAACTTCAATTGCGGATGCTTGTTCCAGCCCTACGAGAAAGATTTAGCGCTAGCCGACGTCTGACGAAGTAGGCCCGTCACTGGACTTCAGGGAAATCAGTGACGGGCCTCTGCTAGGGTGTTTCCACGAGTTATCCTTGCACTTGGATGAGACTGCAAGGAGCCTGTTCCGCATTCTCCGTGGGCAGTTGCTTGCCTTCTCAGGGCGCGCCAGAGCTGAGTTCCAGATACGGACGGCAAAAGTCAAGCCGCTCGGGAACGACACAGCTTGGCACATGGCCGCCCGGGCGGCGGAATGCGATGCCGAGGCGAGAGTCATCGAAGGGATCATCCATCGCCAAAAATCATGACGAACAGCATTCTTAAGTCGGTAGAGATAGAGGCCGTTTAAGGTAGTGCAGTTTGCGGCCCATCCTTGCGTGCGCTGGCGTCTCGGAACACACGCCGGCGCCTCCAAAGAAATTTGTACGATTTTTACCAAGCGCCTCCTTGTACGCAAATGATAATGACCGTTGCTGGCTTTGGAGCCATTCTTCAGCACTCAAGATCAGCATTATTCAAAGGACGTTCATATGAATTTCCCCATCGGCGGCGAGCAACCTATTTTCCCCGAGGAACTGGGCACGCTGAGGATTGTATTCTCGCAGCTTTGTGAGGAACACGAGATTCTAACCACTTCCGGTGAGGCCGGGGAACTCGCCTCAGAGTTGGTCCGACTGTTTCAAACACGCATCAAAGACGAGACTGTGCTGATGGTCTTGATGCGCGCCAGGTTGAACCACTGGCAGGCCCAGTCCGTAGGCTAGTAAAAGTGGTTCCAGTGACACGGTGGGTGGTCAGTTTTGACCACAGCCGTATGGAGGAAAATTTATGTTGTACCCTGGTCACTGCCTTGGTCCGTGCGAGATTGAAATGTTGTCTCGCATTTGCCGGACTGTGTGCGACGAGAGCAAATTGCCGCTTACTTCGCCCGATGCCGAAAAAGCGGCTTCTCACCTGCTGAAGCTCTTTATGAACGGCCTTACCCGCGAAGAGGAACTGGTTGATGCGGCCAGAAACCGTATGAAATGGCTGCCTCCAGCTCATGGTTTTCAAAAGGCGACGCTGCCGCACTTCCGAGCCGTTAATCACCCCGACATCAGCCAGGAAGTGGCTTAGCCGGTTACGAATGCGGGCAGCTCATTTTTCACGCAGGCCCTGCCAGGCCGAGTTGAGCCAGGAATTTCGAAACTCCGCTGAGCACATGGGTTCGTGGGGCCTCGAACTTGTAGCGGTACGACGATACCTAAACCGGCTGATGGATAGCCACAAACTCGTACGCTACCTCGCTCATCATTTTCCAAAGCAACTCGCTCAATTCCAAGACGGTTTGGAAACGGCTTGAGTTCCCAGTGCGGCCGCCGGCGCACGCGCCGCGCTTGGCCGCCTAGTGTCGTTCTCTAGCCGCCCTCTGAGAAATCTCACCCTTTCGCAGGGGTGGAAAAGGCCGCGATGATCGCCTCGAGCGACACGCTCAGAGGCATTCGAAAAGGTCCTGCCCTTCTGCCAAATCGCGACGTAATGATAGAGCGCTGACGGTTCCACCGGTTTTGCTTGGAGGTTAAACGCTTCGTATTCACGCGCAATGATTTCATTGGTTATGGAAATGCCCAGGCCAGCCGAAACGTATCCGGCCTCGTGACCGTTGCAATCGGATTCCACCAGTATGTCTGTCTCAACGCCGGCGAAGCGCAACGCATTGAAGTTCATCTGGTGGGCGGCGAACTGGGGATCGATATCGACGGTCGTTTCGCCTGCCAGGTCGTGAGCCTCGATACAGGCCTGTTTCGAAAAGCGGTGGTCGGGATGAAAGATGCATACGTTTTGTGCCGACCCGAGCGGCGCCCATTCAAACAGGCGTGGGTCCAGCGGCAATCTCGAGATCCCCAGATCTGCGCGACCGGCCAAGATGTGCTCGCCGATCTGGTCGTAGCTTCCAGAAAATTGACCGGACGTTCGAAGCGGTCTTTGCGTGGATCATCGCCACCACCTTGGGCATGGTCACGAAACCGAAAACAGAAGGCGCGGCAATTCCAATCCTTTGCTTTTCCTCGTGCTTCATCGCGAAGATTGACGCTTCCAGCCGATCCAGGGACGTCAGGGCAAGTTCTACGTTTCGCAGGAGCTCCCATGCTTCCTGCAAGGGGACGATGCGGTTGGCTGATCTCTTGAAGAGGGTGATGCCGAGCGTGGTCTCGAGCTGCTTCACATGTTGACTGACAGCCGGCTGGCTTATCCCGAGGGCTGCCGCTGCTCGCCTTGTCGAACCGGCCCGCAACACAGACTGAGGGGTCGAGGAGACAATCGAATGGCCAGGCACGCTGACTTTGGCCGACTTCAACGTCCCAGAAGGTTCTTCTCGACGGTTCTGAGATGAACCAGCATCGCTGTCTTGGCGCCATCGGGATCGCGACGGAGCAATGCATCTAGAAGCGCCTGATGTTCCTCGCAATACACTTGGCGGCGCTCTTCGGAGAATGACCGCTTTTTCATCTCGAACCAGGGCGACTGGTTTCGGATCGCACGCATGAGATTGTGGATTTCCTTCAAAAAATCATTGCGGCAGCATGCGAACAAACGGTGATGGAATTCCGCGTCCCAATGCTCGAAGGTGGGCATGTCTTGCGACTCGCAAGCGGTCTTGTGAGCTTCGCGAACAGCGTTGAGGTCTGCCGCACTTGCATTGGTTGCGGCAAAAGCCGCGGCAGTTGGTTCCAGCAATTGCCTGATTTCCATCATATCAGCCGGGCTGGTGCCTTCCATCCGCGCCACAGTCGAGGCAATCGACAAGGGATTTGTCGCGGTTAGAAACGTCCCACGACCGACGTGGCGAACAACCGTTCCGTCACCTTCCAGGAAACCGACGGCGCGCCGCACTGTGTTGCGCGCCACCCCAAACTCGACCGCCAGATCACGCTCAGGAGGCATCCGCCCGTCCTCAAGCCATTCGCCGGATGAAATCCGCTTCTTGAGCATCAAGGCAATATCGTTCGCAACGAGCTTCGGCATATCAAAACTTCTATCTGATCCAATTGTGGACCAATACTATCAGTCATTGGGTGTCCGGTCTAGTAGTTCGAGCCCTTAAATAGGGCGTTTTCATCAGATATGCAAAGATTCTTGCACTCAGCCCATTGCCAAGCCCAACCAATCGTGGCTATCGTGTCTTCAAAGGCCACATATTGGCTCATAAAAGGTTCAGGGAGAGAGGCATGAAAATTGCGACATTCGCGATCGCCGGAGAGCGTCGCGTCGGCATCGTCGATCTCGAGAAGCAGACCGTTTCGCCTTTTGATCTGCCCGTCGAACAGGCGCAGACAGGTCTTCTGGCGTTGATCCGTCGCAATGGCGCCGGGATGCCGCGAACGCTTTCGCCGATCCCCCTTGCGCAGGTCGAGATCGAAGCGCCAATCCCGCTGCCGGCCCGCAACATTTTCTGCGTCGGCAAGAACTATCATGAGCATGCCCACGAGTTTTCCCGCAGCGGATTTGATTCAAGCGCGGCCGCAGGGACCATCCCCAAGCACCCGATTATCTTCACCAAGGTTCCAGAGTCGGTGATACCGACCAACACCAATGTGTTGATCGACTCCTCTGTATCGACTTCCATCGACTATGAGGCAGAGCTTGCCGTCATCATCGGCAAGGGTGGGCGTGGAATTTCAAAGGAACACGCTTACGATCACGTTTGGGGCTACACGATCGTCAACGACGTCACCGCCCGCGATTTGCAGGGCAAATACAGTCAGTGGCTGATAGGCAAGTCCCAGGACACTTTCTGCCCCATGGGGCCTTGGGCCATAACCAAGGATGAACTCGACCTCGATAGTGCTTCGGTCCGCTGTTTCGTCAATGACGACCTGCGCCAGAACTCGAAGATTTCGCTGCTCATTTTCGATATCCCGACGATCATCTCGACGCTCTCGCAAGGCATCACACTGAACCCGGGCGATATCATTGCGACGGGCACACCAGCGGGAGTCGGTATCGGGTTTGACCCGCCGAGATATCTGAAGGCCGGCGACGTTGTGCGCGTCGAGATCGACGGCATTGGGTCTCTGGAGAACCGCTTCGCGGAGCGTGCGCAATGACGACCGTGACGATCGGACCGATCGTTGCCGAGGTCACCGGCGAAGGGATGCCGGTGGTGATGATCCATGGCCTCGGCGGAACATCAAATATGTTCCAGCCTCAGATGGCCGCACTTTCTGGATATCGTGTGGTCCGGCTCGATTTGCCTGGCTCGGGGCGCTCGCCAAGGCCGTTCGAGCCTCTGACGATGGAAATTATGAGCGAGGCCGTTGTCCGTGCTATGGACGGCATGGGCGTGACGCGGGCACATTTCATCGGCCATTCGATGGGCACCATCGTCTGTCAGCAGATCGCTGCCAAACATCCTGCACTGGTCGCCTCGCTGGCATTGTTCGGCGCCTTGGCCGAACCTGCCGAAGCGACACGGCTGGGCCTCGCCAAGCGAGCCCAACTGGCCAGGTCCGGCGGCATTGCCGACATTGCCGATCAGATCGTCGCCAATGCGCTGTCGGCGCATACAAGGGAGACGTCGCCTGCGGCAATCGCCTTCGTGCGCGAGTCGATAACACGTCAGGATCCGGAGTCCTATGCGCGCACTTGCGAGGCACTGGCGAAGGCGGTGGCGGTCGACCCCAGGCGCATTGCGGCCCCTACCCTGTTGGTTACCGGCGACGCCGACACGGTCAATCCGATGAGCGTCGGTCAGGCGCTTGCCGATGGGATCAAGGGAGCCGTAATCTCGTCGCTCGATCGGTGCGGACACTGGGCTACCATTGAGTTCCCCCGCGAAAGCAGCCAAAAGCTCGCCGATTTTTTGCGACGCGTTGATAGGTGAGGACCTGAACAGCGCGTAAAACTGCGCGTTCGAAAGTTTTTGGGAGGATAAGATGGCAGAAGACAGCTGGAACGGAAACGGTTCGGGCGGCACGCTCTTCACCAATGTGCGCGTGCTCGACGCGACGGGTGAGTATCCCTACACCGGGGAAGTGCTGGTGCAGGGCAACCGCATCAAGCAGATCACCAAGGGTTCGTCACGTTTTGGCTCATCATCGTCACCGTCATATGGTGGCGGTGCGACGGTCATCGACGGCATGGGCGCGACGCTGATGCCCGGCATGATCGATGCCCATTTGCACCTGTCCTGGAACAATGCGCCCGGCATCGACCCGATCCAGATGATGGAAATCGAAGAGCATATGCTGGTCACCATGGAAATGGCCAAGCTCGTGCTGGACGCGGGCTTTACAGCCGGCCGAGGTGCTGCGGCAGCCAAGCCCAGGCTGGATGTCGTGTGCAAGAAGTTCATCAATCAGGGACGGTTTCCTGGCCCGCGCTACCTTGCAGCTGGACCCGAGATCACCACGGTGGGAGGCCTCGGAGATTCGTCGCCGTCTCATATCCCCCATGAAGGTCTCAACCTCGGCATCGTCGTCTCGGGGCCGGAAGAAATCCGGCGCACCGTGCGCCAGCTGATCAAATACGGCGTCGACTCGATCAAGCTCAACCTGTCCGGTGAAAGCATCACCGGCATGGGCGCCGAAGAGACACCGATGTCCGAAGAGGAGGTCGCCATGGCGGCCTCGGAGGCACGCTGTCGCAACAAGGTGTTGTCGGCGCACGCGCGCTCATCCGGATCGGTCAAGCAGTGCATCAGGCACGGCATCCAGAACATCTACCATGCCTCTTTCGCCGACGAAGAGGCACTCGACATGCTTGAAGCAGCCAAGGACAAGCACTTCGTTGCGCCCGGCATTGCCTGGCTCATCAACACTGCTCGCCATGCCGAGCAATGGGGCATCAAGCCGGGCTCGCCACTTTCGCTCGAATATGAGCGGGAGCTCGAAATGTGCATCGATACGATGAAGAAGATGCATCGGCGCGGTATCCGCGTCTGCATCGGCGGCGACTATGGTTTTGCGTGGACGCCGCAAGGCACCAACGCCAAGGACATCCAGACGTTCGTGGAGATGCTTGGCTACTCACCGATGGAAGCGATCCAGGCCGGAACCAAGTTTGGCGGCCAGATCATGGGCATGGGCGACGAGCTCGGTCTGATCAAGGAAGGCTATCTCGCCGACCTGCTGCTGATCGACGGTGATCCGATCTCGGACGTGCGCATCCTGCAGGACAAGAACCGCATCCTCGCCATCATGAAGGACGGCAAATTCCATAAGGCGCCGCGCATCAACGAACAGCGCCGTCGGCTGACTGCATGAGTATCCTGGACCGGCCATCTTCGTCCGGGATTTCGGGCGGCGGCGTGTCGCGCCGGCAGGCGTGGGGCCTTTTCTGGCTCCTGGTCGCCGCGCTCGTCGCATGGCTGGTTTTCGCCGTCTGGCCGGATTGGCTCAACGCGATCCTGATATCGAAGAAAGCCTTTGTCAGCGCCATCCTCAATGGCATCACCCTGGCAGGTCTCTACTTTCTGGTTGCCAGCGGTTTCACATTGATCTTCGGCCTCATGCGCAACGTCAACCTGGCGCATGGCTCGCTCTATCTGCTCGGCGCCTACATCGGCTACGAAGTGGCGAGCCGCACAGGTTACTGGCTGCTGGGGGTCGCTGCCGGCTTCATCGTGCTGGCCGCGATCGGTGTCGTCATGCAGGTCGTCGTCTTCCGTCGCCTGGAGGGTGACGATCTCAGACAAACCCTGGTCAGCA
This sequence comes from Mesorhizobium sp. M7A.F.Ca.ET.027.02.1.1, assembly GCF_004022985.1. Lineage (NCBI taxonomy): Bacteria > Pseudomonadati > Pseudomonadota > Alphaproteobacteria > Hyphomicrobiales > Phyllobacteriaceae > Mesorhizobium > Mesorhizobium sp. M7A.F.Ca.ET.027.02.1.1. Next base: position 78,604 of record NZ_RZOL01000001.1, read on the forward strand.
TCGGCATCTCCATTGTCGCTGCCGACCTGATGCTTGCCGTCTGGGCCGGCGGCACTTACCAGATCGCGGTGCCGGAATGGCTGGACGGTGCAGTGACCTTGCCGGTTATAACGGCAGTCCGATCCAACGGCGCATCGGTCTTTCTTACCTACCCATTTTATCGGATAGCCGTGCTGGCCGCCGCCATCGTCATTGGCATCGGCCTGTGGCTGATGCTGAACAAGACCCGCATCGGCATGATGATCCGCGCCGGCGTCGACGACCGCGCGATGCTCTCGGCGTCCGGCGTCAACGTGCATGCGGTCTTTGCCATCGTCTTTGCGGTCGGCGCCGGACTTGCCGGCTTTGCCGGCGTCGTTGGCGGATCGGCGCTGTCCGTCGCGCCGGGCGAAGACATTCGTTACCTGCTGGCCTCGCTCGTGGTTGTCATCGTTGGCGGGATGGGCTCGATATCAGGCGCAGCCATAGGCGCGCTTCTCATTGGTCTGGCCGAGCAACTCGGCCTCGTCTACTTCCCGACCTATGGCGTCGTGCTGACCTTCATCATCATGGTCGTGACACTTGCGATCCGGCCGCAAGGCATCATGGGCAAATCACGATGACCATAAGCCTCCAATCCACGCCCGTCGCAACCCAGCCAAACTGGCTGGACAAAATTGGCGCGGGCCACATTCTCCTCGGCATCGCGCTGGTTCTGTATCCGTTGGTGGCGTCGGATTTCTTCCTGACGCAGATCGGCGGCTACTCCTTGATCTTTGGCATGCTTGGGCTGTCGTTGATGATGCTCGCCGGCTACGGCGGCATGGTCAGCCTGGCTCAGATCACCGTTGCCGGCATCGCTGCCTATTGCATCGCGATCTTCGGCGACAACAACAGCCATCTTCTTGGCTTTGGCTGGCCGTGGTGGATTGCAGCCCCGGTTGCGATCCTGATCGCGGCGATCGCCTCGTCCCTGATCGGATGGATATCGGTCCGCACCGAAGGCATCTACACCATCATGATCACGCTGGCGATTGCCACCGCCACCTTCTACTTCGCGCAGCAGAACTACGCGATCTTCAATGGTCATTCGGGCTATGCCGGCATACGCGCCCCAGCTTTCTGGGGCGTGAACTGGCGCGATCCGAAGGCGTTCTATTATCTGTGCCTTGGGTTCTCGGTGCTCGCCTATGCCGCGATCCTCTACGGCTCCAGGTCAACGTTCGGGCTGACCCTGCAGGCGATCCGTGACAATCCGCGCCGGATGCGCGCTCTGGGCTTCAACGTCACCGCGCACAAGGTGTTCGCCTGGTTCCTGGCCGGCATCATAGGTGGCTTGGCCGGTGTGCTCCTGGTCTGGTTCAACGGCCGCGTCTCGCCCGGCACCATAGGTGTGGACGCTGCAATCGATGTTCTGATCATCGCTGTCATTGGCGGCCTGCGGCATCCGATCGGGCCGTTCCTTGGCGCCCTCGTCGTCGTCCTGATGCAGACGTTCGCGATCGATCTCGTCGGGGCCGAGCGTTTCAACACGCTGATCGGCCTGGTCTTCCTGGTGATCGTTTTCATTTCACCAGACGGAATTCTTGGGTTGTGGGCAAAGTTCAAGCCCAACTTTTCTCAGGAGTCCTTGCGCCCCGGCCTGTGACGGCCGGGCGGAATGAACTGCATAACTCTGTCAATCAAGGGAGGAAATAATGAAGATGCACAGACGCACATTACTGGCTTTGGCATTGGCGAGCGGACTGACCGCTCCGTCCTTGGCTCTCGCTGCTGACGACACCATCAAGATTGGTCTGCTTGCGACCTTCGAAGGGCCCTTCACGGTGCTTGGCGAAGATAGCGAGCGCGGCGCAATGACTGCCGTGGAAGAGGTCGCCGGCACCGTGGCCGGCAAAAAAATCGAGATCGTCAAGGGATCGTCCGATGCGTCGCCCGACAGTGCGGTGCGCGCAGCCCGCAAGCTGGTCGAACAGGATGGCGTCAAGGTCCTGATCGGTCCGCTTTCCGGCGACGAAGGTCTGGCCGTCAAGGACTACGCCAAGACCCAACCGACCGTCACGTTCCTGAATGGCGCCTCTGCTGCCCAGGACACGACTTTCCGGGATCCCGCGCCGAACTTCTTCCGCTTTGGAACCGATGGCGCGCAATGGATGGCAGGCCTCGGCACCTACGCCTTCAAGGACAAAGGCTACAAGAACGTTGCGACCGTGGCGGAGGACTACTCCTTCCCCTACACGCAGGTGTTCGGCTTCATGGCCGAGTTCTGCAAGGCAGGCGGGCACGTGCCATCGAAGTCCTGGGTGCCGATCGGCAACAAGGATTTCTCATCGGTCATCGCTGCCATCCCCGACAATGTCGACGCAATCTATGTGGCACTCGGCGGTGCAGATGCCGTCAACTTCCTCACTCAATACCAACAGTCCGGCGGTGCAGCCCCGCTAATCGGAGGCTCGATCACGGTCGATCAGACGGTGCTCACGGCCAAGGGCAAGCTGCGGGACGTGCTCGTTGGAACGCCTTCGGCCGGTCCGACGGCCGATACAAATGACACCCCTTCCTGGACCAAGTTTGTCGAGGCTTACAAAAAGCAGCCAGGTGCATTCCCGTCGCCGTCGCTGTTTGCCCATGCCTACTACATCAACATGAAAGCCGCGCTGCTTGGCCTCGACAAGGTCGGTGGCGATGTGTCGGATGGCGGTGCGAAGCTCCGCGAAACCCTTTCGTCGCTGTCTTTCGAGACGCCGACGGGCAAGGTTTCGCTCGACAAGAACCGCAATGCGATTGCCGACATCTTCCTGACGGAGGTGACTGAAAACGAAGACGGGACGCTGTTGAACAAGCTGATCAAAGTGGTTCCGCAGGTAAACCAGACACTCGGCATCGCTGAAGCGGACTTCACGGCGCTGGGCGCGGTGAGCCGCGACAATCCGAACTGCCCATAATCGGTCGAACGCAGGAGCGCGCGCCAGTGGCCGAGAATGACATGGCTTCCCGTCTGCAAGGAACCGGTGCTTACGCACTGGAACTGGACGGCGTCGCGCGTCACTTCGGTGCTCTGGTGGCGCTCTCCGGCATCAATATGAGGATCGCGGCCGGTGAACGGCGCGCGGTCCTCGGCTCCAACGGCGCCGGCAAGACGACGCTTTTCAACGCGGTGACCGGCGACTTCTTGCCAACCGCCGGGCGCATCCGTTTCTTCGGCGAAGACATAACCGATCTGCCCCCACATGAACGCATCAGGCGTGGCTTGCGGCGGACCTACCAGATTTCGCAGCTGTTCAAGGGGCTGTCGGTTCTGGATTCGATCTTCCTAGCGTGCCGTGGAGTGTCGCGCCGCCGGTTCTCATTGCTTCGGCCGCGGTTGAATGACGTCAACAGGGTTCAGGCCGAGTCGATCCTCCACGCCGTGCATCTGGACGGCGACCGCGACGCGTTGGTGGCGACGCTAAGCCATGGTCAGCAAAGACAGCTGGAGATCGCTCTGGCGCTCGCCGGCGCACCGCGTTTCATACTGTTCGACGAACCCGCAGCCGGTCTGTCCCCGACAGAGCGCCGTGATCTGGTTGCGATCCTGAACGGCCTTCCCAAGCACATCGGCTATGTCATCATCGAGCATGATCTCGACGTGGCGCTTCGTGTCTCCGAATATGTCTCGATGATGCACAATGGCCGACTGTTCAAGGAAGGCACGCCCCAGGAGATCGAGGCCGATCCTGAGGTCCAGGAAATCTACCTTGGAGGCAAGCATGGCTGAGCGCGCCGCTTCCTCAGGCAAGGCGGTTCTCAAGATCGAGGACCTTCAGGTCTACTATGGCCAAAGTCATGCGCTGCAGGGCGTCTCGCTGACTTTGGAAACCGGCGTGTTGTCGGTCGTCGGCCGCAATGGCATGGGCAAGACGACACTGTGCAACACCATCACTGGCCTGAAGCGCGCACAATCCGGTTCCATTCGAGTCAACGGTCGAGAGATATCATCGCTCGAACCGCACGAGATCCACCGCCTCGGCGTCGGCTACGTCCCGCAAGGCAGGCGAGTCTGGCCAAGCCTGTCCGTGGATGAGCATTTGCGGATGTCGTCGAAACGCGACGCCAACTGGACGGTCGAGCGTGTCTACCAGACCTTTCCGCGCCTGGCGGAACGCAAGAGCAATGGCGGCTCTCAACTGTCGGGTGGCGAGCAGCAGATGCTGGCCATTTCGCGTGCGCTGCTGAGCGACCCTAAACTGCTGGTCATGGATGAGCCGACCGAAGGGCTGGCGCCGGTCATTGTCGAACAGGTCGAGCGCATGCTCGTCAGCCTGGCGGAAGAAGGCGAGATGGCGATCCTCGTCATCGAACAGAATATCGGTGTTGCAACGGCGGTGTCGGACCGCGTCGCGATCATGGTCAACGGGCGCATCAACCGGGTCATGGAAGCCTCGGCTCTTGCTGCCGATCGCGACTTGCAGCAACGCCTGCTCGGCGTTGGCCGCCACTCCGATGAACCTGCTGTTTCTCCAGCCGCAATTGCCGAAGCGCAAGAGCAACTGGCGGAGGTCTACCGCATTGATCGGGCAGGCACACGCACAGAGCCGGTGGTTCAGAATGGGGTCTTTCGTCCGGTCACTGAGCTGCCAAACCGGTGGAACGTGCCGGTTGCAGCCATGCGCCAAGCGGCAGTCGAAAAACACAATCCTCGAGACGAACTGAAAAAGGTCTTCGCCATCCCCTTCGCCGAGCGGATCGGCCGCACCGTTCTTGTCGCCGGAACGTTCGACACGAAGGCGAAGGAACTGCGGTTCGTGGCCGATCGTTTGAAATCGCTGGGGATCCCCGTTCGCACAGTCGACCTCTCCACCTCGGGAAGACCGTCGAGCGCGGACGTTCCCGCTATGCAGGTCGCAGGCATGCATGCGCGAGGATCGGCGGCGGTGTTTTCGAATGACCGCGGTAGCTCGGTCGCGGCAATGGCCGAGGCCTTTGCCCGCTGGATCGAACGCGAGCCACGCCTCGGCGGTGTGATTTCAGCCGGCGGCTCAGGTGGAACGACTATGGCCACCGCCGGTATGCGCGCCCTGCCGGTAGGCATCCCCAAACTGATGGTGTCCACTGTCGCAGCCGGCGACGTCGGCAAATATGTCGGTGGCGCCGATATCATGATGTTCCACTCGGTCGCAGATGTTCAGGGCCTCAACTCGATCACCGAGGCCGTCCTGGGCAACGCTGCGCACGCTATGGCGGGTATGGTCGCACAGTTGCCTTCCGGCGAAGCCTGGGAGGCCAAACGAAAGCTGGCACGTCCGGCTGTCGGCATCACCATGTTTGGCGTCACCACGCCCGCAGTGCAGGCCGTGACCAAACGTTTGGAAGCGGATTATGACTGCCTGGTTTTCCACGCGACAGGCATTGGTGGCCGGGCCATGGAGAACCTCGCCGATTCCCGAATGCTGTCGGCCTTCATCGACCTGACAACGACTGAAATAGCCGACATGGTGGTCGGCGGCGTGTTCCCGGCAAGCGACGATCGCTTCGGTGCGGCGATACGCACGGGCTTGCCCTATGTCGGATCCACCGGCGCGCTAGACATGGTCAATTTCGGTCCGCGCGACAGTGTGCCGGAGAAATTCAAAAGTCGGAAGTTCGTCGTCCACAATCCCAACGTCACCCTGATGCGCACCACCAGGGACGAAAACCGGCAGTTTGGCGAATGGATCGGCGCGCGGCTGAATTCCATGAACGGGCCTGTGCGCTTTCTCCTGCCCGAAGGCGGCGTCTCGATGCTCGACGCACCCGGCCAGCCATTCCACGATCCGGAAGCCGACAATGCGCTGTTCGAGGCGATCCAGAAAACCGTGCGCCAGACCTCACTGCGTGTGGTTCAGCGGGTCCGATCCAACATCAACGATGCGCCATTCATCGATGCGGTGATCACTGCATTCCATGCAATCGGACCGAAACTGCAGAGGCGCGCATGACCCGATCTGCAGTTCGACAGCTTCAAGAAAATCAAGCCGGTCGGCTTCGGTCGATCGCATCCTGTTTGGGAGGGTAGAAAAATGGCCGCGCAGACTTTTGGCACGTTCCTTTTGTGGTTGATCGTCGCCGCGATCATCGTCGTGATTGCTGTCTATATCCTGCGATGGCTGTATCGCCGCTCCACCAAGGAAACTGCGTTCGTGCGAACCGGTTTCATGGGCGAGAAAGTGGTCGTCAATGGCGGCGCTTTCGTCATACCGGTCCTGCACGAAATAACTCCCGTCAACATGAACGTGCTGCGCATCGAGGTGCGTCGCGAAGACGCTCACGCGTTGATCACCAAGAACCGGATGCGCGTCGACCTGATCGCCGAGTTCTTCGTGCGGGTCGGAGCAAGCCGCGAATTGGTCGCCGCCGCCGCGCAAACACTTGGTCGACGCACATTGCAGCCTGAAAGCCTGCGCGAATTGCTTGAGGGAAAATTCGCTGGCGCTATGCGCACGATCGCTGCGCAGATGAGCCTGGAGGAAATGCACGAGTTGCGCGGCGACTATGCGGCCAAGGTGCGCACGCTTGCCTCCGAATCGCTAGCCGCAAACGGCCTCGAACTTGAGAGTGTCGCTATCGTCGACCTCGACCAGACCAGCCTTGAGTATTTCGATCCGTCCAACGCTTTCGATGCCGAGGGTCTGACGCAACTGACGGAATCCATCGAAACTCGCCGCCGGATGCGCAACGAGATTGAACAGCGCACCCTCGTCGATATCCGCAACCAGAACCTCGATACGCAGCGCAAGGTTTTGGAGATCGACCGTGACACCGAATATGCCCGGCTCGAACAGGAGCGCGAGGTCGAAATCCGTCGTGCGTCGCAACGTTCTGAGCTGGCCATAGAGCGCGCGCTCCGCGACCAGGAATCGGAACAGGCGCAGTTGTCCTCGCGCGAAGCCGTCGAAAAATCCCGGCTGAATCAGGAAAGGAACATCACGGAAGAGCGTATCAAGAGCGAAGAGGACACACAGCGGCGCGAGATCGCCCGCCGCCGATCCCTCGATGAAACTGAGATGAAAATGCGCGAATTGACAGAGCGGGAGCAGATCGCCCTGGAACTGTCGCTGGAAAAGGCCCGCATCGAGCGCGAAGGCGCGCAGAGCGGACTGGAGATCGAGCGCAAAAAGGTGCTCGAGATCGCGGAGCTTGAGCGACAGATCGCGTTGGCAGAGAAGGCGCTGGAAGTCACGAAGGCAGAGGCTGAAAAGCGCCGCGCCGAGATTGTTGAGAACCAGGCCACGGAAACCGCGCGCATCGCGCAGGAGCGCGCCATTGACGAGGTGAGGATCGCTCGCGAGCGCCACCTTGAAGCGTTGCAGATCGCCAAGCGCCAAGCGTTCGAGGAAGCCGAGATTTCTGCCGGCGAAGAGGTGGAACGCGCCCGCATCACCACCGAGCGCGGCATTGAGGAGGCCCGCTTGATCAAGGATCGCGACATGCGCCAGCTCGGTGTCGATCGCGACCAGAAGATCGAGATCGCCGAGATCCAGAAGGCTATCGACATCGCCAAGAAAACACAGGAGCGTTCGTCCGCGATCGCCGCATCGGAAGCCGTTCGTGCAAAGGCCATTCAGGCGGAGGAACAGGCCTTCACCGCCCGTGAGCGCGAGATTGCCGAGCGCCGCAAGCTGACCGATCTCATCGGCGCCGCCCGGGAAGCCGAGCGCGATGCCCTGCGCATCACCTCGGCCGCCGACGCCGAGATGAAGGCGGCCAAGAGCCTGGCGGAAGCGCAGAAGATCGCTGCTGTCGCTTCGGCGGAAGCGGAGAAGATCCATGCCCTGGCCGCAGCCCAGCGCTACGAGGTCGACGCCGCCGGTCACAGGCAGCTCAACGAGGCCGAGAACCTGCTTTCCGACGAAGCCCGCGCGGGGCGCCTGCGCGGCAAGTTGCTGGACCATATGGAAGGCATCATCCGCGAGAGCGTCAAGCCGATGGAGAAGATCGAAGGCATCAAGATCCTGCATGTCGAGGGCATCAACGGTGGCCCGGGCGGCAGCCGCAACGTCACCGACGAGGTCATCGATTCAGCGCTGCGTTACAGGGTGCAGGCGCCGATGATCGACAATCTGATGAAGGAGATCGGCATCGAGGGCGGATCGCTCGGCCGCATGACGGACGTTTTGCGAGACGCCAAGGACATAGCCAGCCTCAGCCGCGACAAGAAAGGCAAAGCAAAGAGCGGCAAGGAAACCGACGATGACGATCGCGACCAGTGAAGCCGTAGGGTTACCCAATGCCGAAGATCTATGTGTCGTCGACGATCAATGCGCCAGCTGTGGAAGTCTGGAAACTTGTCCGAAGCTTCAATGGCTTGCCAAGCTGGACGCCGTTCGTAGCGGAGAGCCGCATCGAACAGAACGCGCATCCGGACCAGATCGGCTGCATTCGCAATTTCACGCTGAAGGACGGCGGCCGGATCAGGGAGAAACTGCTGGCTCTGTCTGACTACGACCTATCCTGCAGCTATGCGATGCTGGAAAGCCCTATGGGAATCGAGAACTACATAGCCACACTCTCCCTGACCCCTGTCACCGACGGCAACATGACGTTCGCCGAATGGCAGGCCGAGTTCGACTGTGCACCCGAGCGTGAAAGCGTATTGATGCAGCAGATCGGCACGGGCGTATTCCAGAGCGCCTTCACGGCGCTCAAACAGCGCTTCGCGCGCTGACATCGACGAATGGTCAAGGTTTGCCAGAGCACGATCATCAACGCGCCTGTCCAGGACGTCTGGTCTGTTCTGCGCGATTTTAACGGGCATGAGCGCTGGCATCCGGCAATTTCCTTCAGCGAGATCGAGGGCGGTGATGCGGCCGATGCGATCGGCGCCGTGCGCCATTTCCGGCTTGCGGATGGCAGCGAACTGCGCGAACAACTCCTGGCATTGTCCGACAAGGATCGACGGCTGAGCTACTGCCTGCTGGAAGCGCCGTTGCCCTTGATGGGGTATGTCGCGTCGATCCGGCTGAAGCCGGTAACGGACGGCAACGCCACCTTCTGGGAATGGTCATCAGAGTTTCATCCGCCAGCGCATCGCCGTGATGAACTCGTCAAGCTGGTTACTGAAGGCATCTACCTCGCCGGTTTTGAGGCGGTCCGCCGGCTCTTGAACGGAAGGCCTATTGGCGACCCAACCCAGGCTAGGTCACAGCAACCAGTGCCGGAGTTGATCCCCGAGAGGCGCCAGCTGGAGCCACCTGGAGCCAGCGCCCAGGGCACACGGACCAAAGCGATCCTCGTCGAGCGCCACGGAGGACCGGAGGTTCTGCGGCTTGCGGAGATCGGCTTGGCGCCGCCATCGCGTGGCGAGGTCCAGATCCGTCACACATTCATTGGGGTCAACTTCATCGACGTCTATTGCAGGACCGGCTATTTCGATCTCCTGCAGCCGCCAGCCGTTCCAGGCATGGAAGCCGCAGGCGTCATTGCAGCGGTCGGCCCCGAAGTTTCGGGCTTTTCAGTCGGCGACCGGATTGCTTACGCATGCCCGCCGGTCGGCTCATACTGCGAACGACGCAACATGGCACCGGACCTTTTGGTTCACTTGTCGGACGATATTGCCGATGCAACTGCCGCGGCAGGTCTGTTGAAAGGCATTACCGCGAGCTTCCTGCTCCACGACGTCTATCCCGTGAAGCCCGGGTCCTTCGTGCTCATCCATGCGGCAGCTGGCGGGGTCGGCCAGTTGCTGATGCAATGGGCACGCCATCTCGGCGCGACGGTGATCGCCACCGTCTCGAGCGACGACAAGGCCCGGATCGTGGAACGCCTCGGCGCCCATCACGTGATCGTCTACTCCAGAGAGAATTTCGCCGAGGCCGTCATGCGTTTGACCGAAGGCAAGGGCGCAGATGTCGCCTATGACGCCGTCGGCAATGACACGTTCGGTGGATCGTTGGCCGCATTGGGTATCCGTGGCCATCTCGTCAGTTTCGGTCAGGCCTCGGGACCTGTGGGAAATTGGGACATCGGTAGGTTCTCTTCGAAGTCGATCACCATTTCCCGTCCGAACTACGCCCATTACACGGACAGCCCCGAAAAGCTTGGTCCTCACATCAACCGGTTTTTCGCAGCCTTGCGCCAAGGTGTGATCAAGATCGGCGCGCCCAGGCAATATGATCTGGCACGGGCTGCCGACGCTCATCGCGACCTCGAGGCTAGGAGGACAACCGGGGCACTTGTGCTGAGGGTGTGATAGTACTGCCCCCCGGTGCCTTCTGCAGGCGCTCTCAAGGTCCGCTTCTGACGAACGTCGAGTTGGGCTTTGACGACCTTTATTAGGCGCAAGGCCGCCGTTCACCTCTCCTTCTAGTCAGCGCTCCGGCCAGCAAAAAAGCGTCGAGGCCCCAACAGAGTGAAAATCGGTATTTCACATTGACGCGCAACCAGGTGATGAAGGTATGCCGCAGCTCATCATCGGCGACCGCAACAGCACCGGCCGCAGCGCCCAGCAGGAATGCAACGAGAGTTTCCTGAGCGCTCGTGCTGGGCCGTCCCGAGCGCCCAGCCAGGTGCTTGGACTTGCGGTTCGATAGCGCGCGAAGTGTGAGAAGCCGCGCGAGAAGAGCCCGGACCGCCGCGAGAATCCGGGACGCTGGCGGAAATTTCGCCGAACCGCGCCCGAAACAGACATCCGTTGCCACATTGTCGTCGTAACTTTCCGGTGGTGAGCATGAACGCCAAAGCGCGACCTCCTCCTAGGGCAAGCCCCCTCAGCTCCCTGCCGGTGGGGCTTTTCACATATTGAGACCTATATTTGTTGGCTCAAAGCATTGGTCATTGATGTGGTGGCAGCGCGCCTGGGCAGAGGAACTTGTCTTGAAGGCGAGTGAGACGCGTGCGATTAGCGAAACCCTTACGAGATGGTCACGCCGGAGATGTCGCCCAAGCACTCTTCAAGGCTGCTCGAAAGAGCATCCCAAAACGGCCAACAAGGATATCGCCAGAGCGGCGTTCTACTCGATTATGCCAATGCGGATCAGGAAACCGTCGTCAGGAACCTGCAGGCATTCGCTCTCGCTGAGCGCCCCGGCCGGAGAATTAAACTAGGACAATCAGCGAATTCTGTAGGCTTGATCGTCTGCGGGAATTGGAGTGGCGCAAGCATTGGTCAACGGGGTTCCCTGCCGCGATCGCACCATAACGGCACGCCCAGGAATCGGCCATTTAGGATAGGCGGCGGGCCTGAGCGTCCGCTTGGCCGGCGTCGAGACCCATAACTCCCAACCCTTGGCGCCGGCCGCCCTCTATGAACACTGCCTTGCGAACGCGTTTGCATTGCGTAATGTTCAGCCGGGGCAATGGATTTCACAGGGGTTGGGCACGTGGCGAACGCCGATATTGCACAGATCGACGCGGCAGGTCTGAACCGGGTCCGGGATCTGGCTCTGATCATCTGGCCAGCGCACTATGCGCCGTTGATCGGCGCCGACCTGATCCCACCAATGGTAGCGGACATGTATTCGCTTAACACGCTTGGCGCGGACATGCGCGAGCGAGGCCACCTGTACTGGATCGCCTCGGTTGATGGGAAAGATATTGGCTATGCGTCGGCCTACTTGAAAGACGGGCGGCTGTGGATCAAAAAGCTTTACCTGCTGCCGTCCGTTCGGGGCATGGGGCTGGGAAAGCAGCTTATCGCGACGATCAGAGACCATTACGGGAGGCAGCACCCGCAGGCCCTCTACGTAAGCGATCGCAATGAGACAGCCATCGCGTTCTACAAGTCGCAAGGCTTCACCGTCGAGAGCTTGGAGCCTGTACAGATGGGCCCTTATCATTTCGAGGATTATGTGATGGTACGCCCTGGAGAGATTGCCTTGCCCCAGTCTCGTCCGGACGTGCCGACCTACTGAATGGCGCAGTAGCCAACCCCCTTTTGACCCCGTTACCAGCTATCCGAACAAAAGGGCTACAGGTGCACTTCGCGGAGCCCGTTCGTTTTGCCGCTACTCGTGTCCGTTTCGTGCGTCGCAGAAAGTCGGACCGGCGCCCTGGTGGCCGCCTGGCGTCAGATTGACCGATGGGCAAAAAATCGTTCCACGGCCGGTCGACCGGTTCTTCCACAAGCGATCCCATAATTCCGGAGTGGTAAACCCGTGAAATGCCAGATAATTCCAGACGTACCAGTATCCATGTTATGCTACTTTGTTTTTAGCAGCTATTTAGTAATGTGGATCAGCGCCCTTCCGGACTTTCCAGTATAGTCTTCAGCGAAACCTTGGCCGAGCCCGGCTTCAGCGGTTTCGGCTGCGAAGCGTCGGGCGATCAACGCCTCAATCCACCTACGCGGGGCTAAATCGAACACGAACCGTGCAGATCGACCCGCGCCACGGCGTAGGCGTCCAGAATTAATTGCTCATCCAACTGTCGTCCGAACCCTCCCATGAAGTTCGGATCGGCGGCCGCCCGCTCGAAATGGTCGGCAGAAAGAAGACAAATGCGCGCGCCGACCGGCATACCCGAAAGCCGCACGGATTGCCTCTTGGCAGTAAGGTTAGAAAGCCAAAGCGTCGTGCTCCCGTCTTTTTCGGCGGCGATCGCCGCGATGCTGTCAATTCCGGAAGTTCCCACCGACAGCAGACTGGCGCCACCGAGCTTTGATAGGCCTGCCATGATATGGAAAGCGGGATACACCATTGGGCCATCCTGTTGGTCGAACCACGGCTGCGCGAAATTGCCTCTCCTGTAGACGAAACCAAATGGGCCGGTGAAGTCACCGAAGGCGACGGCTTCGATGCCCTCGCGAGCGCAGGCCGCGAAATAGCCGATGATCCAGGCCGCATTGAACAGCCCGCGCTGGCGAGGATCGATGCGGGTGAGGCAGACGCGACCGTTCGCTTCGTTCTGCGCCGTGGAGGCTCCGTAAGGGTTCTCGCGGCAGCCGAGTTGACTGGGGCCCACACGCAGGGGCAAGCGTTCGCCCATGAAGGCACGGGCAGAGCGGATCAGATGGGGAATGGCCTCAAGCGTCTCCATCACCGACACATCGTCTGCAGCGTGCACGCTTGGACAGGTGGTGAAGGTCGCGTAGTCGAGCGCCTCGCGTGGCGGGCGCTTGCGATTGAGCTCGGTGAAGTACGCGGCCATGCCGCCGCCCAGCGTTACACCCGGGAAAGCCCGGCGCGCCGCGGAGTAGTTTTCGTGGAAGCTTGGCATCGCCGGCCATGTTGCTCCCGGCTGTACCGATTTCATGTCCTGCGTCGGAAAGACGCAGACAGCCTCTGGAGCGAGGCCGAGGCGACGGACAGCGTCCGCGACCGGCTTCAACTCGCCGAACGGATCCAGCGTTCCCCTGGTTATGATCTCCAGTACGACGCTTGCCCCGATCAACCGGGTCAGCGCTGCGTAGCGTTCAAGTTCATCGTGACCGTGGCCGAGACGGAGATCGACCTGGCAGACCATCCACTGCGGAGCCAATTGCCGAATTTGATCGGAGGTTTCAAGGGCGTGCCTGGCTTCCCCGGCGGCGACGCCGACGCCAATGCGAGGCACCCGGCCGGCCGGTCCGCCAATTGTCACGTTGATCGGTGGGTTGGGGTTTTCAGACGTCCCTCTACAAAGCGTCCCCGACACATGAAGCCGGACGGCCTGCGTGAATTTCTCACCCTTGGGCAGTCTGTATGGCCACGGGCGACGCAGGGGACGAACATAGGTCTTATAGGAGGCATCAGACCAGTTGCGTTGGTCCTCCATCTCAAAGGCATCACCATCCATGGTGCAGGTGGCCCAGATCCCAGGCGCGATCTCATGCGACAACGCGCGCACGTCAGTGAACGGACATTCAGGATCAATAACGTCTGGAAAAAGCGAAAGCCTTTCGAGACCATCCTGATGCAGCACCCTCACCGGCTTGCCGGCCAAAGCCGCGATCGGATGCAGCACGACGAAGCCGGTCCGGTTGGTCAAAAGGTCGGTCTCGGGCTCTGCTTCTGCCACAAACGACAGTGCGCCATCGCTACTGCCCGAGATCCGGGCCCGGTAAACCAGGCGGCCCGATGTTGCGGCACATGTTCCGCGGTATTCAATGGCGAACGCATCCGGCCTCTCGTCGATCCGCAGATCATCGAGAACGGGGGTACATGTTCCCCAGTTTTCGTCCCGTACAAGGAACGAGATTCCGCGCAAAACCTCGATCGTCCCAATGCGGATGTAACGCAACGCCCCATTGTCGAACGCGAGCGACAAGGAGCCGGCGCGCAGTGTGCGCAGCGGTTCCTCTAGCTGTTCGGTGCCACACAAGCGGACTGCCAGAGAAGCTGTCGAGGTCAAAGTGCCCGCTCCGTCGTGGCGTCGAAGATCGATGCCCGTTTCATGTTGATGTCGATCGCCAGCTTTTCCCCAGGACGGCTGACGTCGTGCGCCTGCAACTCCGCCATCACCGGCGCACCCGCAAGTCGGAATGTCGCGTAGCTGCGCGAGCCGGTCGGCTGCAGCAGGTCGATTGTTGCCTCATAGCGAAACGTGCCCTGCGCCGGCGTGGCAGCGTGCGCACGAGTGAGGTGCTCCGGTCTCAACCCGAGCAGCACCTTCTGTCCGTCTGCGACGCCCTGCAGCCCCCTGCCGGGCGCTAAAGGCAGCAGTGCGTCCGCGAGCCGGATGGCGGCGGTGCTTCCCTCCAAGGCAAGGGTCCCTGGCAGGAAGCTCATCCGCGGCGAACCCAGGAACCCAGCGACGAAGGTCGAGGCCGGGCGCTCGAACAACTCGAGTGGCGCGCCCTGCTGCTCTATCAGCCCGTCGCGCATCAGCACGATGCGATCAGCCAACGTCATTGCTTCGATCTGGTCATGGGTGACGTAGATCATCGTTGTGGCAATGTCCTGGTGAAGGCGTTTGATCTCGCCGCGCATTTCGTCGCGAAGCTGTGCGTCGAGATTGGACAGCGGCTCGTCGAACAAAAAGATGCGGGGGTTGCGGACTATGGCGCGGCCGATGGCGACGCGCTGGCGCTGGCCACCGGACAGTTGGCGCGGAAAACGCCCCAGCAAGGGAGTGATGCCAAGCATGCGCGCCGCCTCGGCAACGCGCATCTCCACCTCTGGCTTCGGCATCTTGCGAGCCTTGAGGCCGAAGCCAATGTTCTTGGCCACGCTCATATGCGGATAGAGCGCATAATCTTGGAACACCATTGCCACGTCGCGGTCGCGCGGCCTGAAATCATTGACCACCTCGCCGCCGATCTCGATCGTGCCTTGTGAACTCTCCTCCAGTCCGGCGATGGTCCTCAACAGGGTGCTCTTGCCGCAGCCGGACGGACCAACCAGAACGGTGAACTCGCCGTCGCGGATGTGGAGGTCAATACCGCGCACCGCATGGAAGGCGCCGTAGCGCTTGTGCAAGCCGGTGATTCTGACTTCGGCCATGCCTACCCTTCCCTATCCGCGAACGGCGCCGAGCGTCAGCCCGCGCACGAGATGTCGTTGAGCAAGCACTCCAAGGGCGATCGATGGCACGAGGGAGACGATGGCAAGGGCCGCGGCTTCACCATATTGTGCGCCCTGGAAGCCGATGAAGGCGCGGAAGACCGTTGGCAGCGTGAAGGCAGTTCGGCTTGTCAAAATCAGCGCGAAGAAGAACTCGGTCCAGCAGGCAATGAAGGCGAAGACAGCCGCCGCGACGATGCCGGGCGCGGCCAGCGGCACGGCAACGCGCCAGAAAGCCTCCCATCGCGTGCAGCCATCGACGAGGGCCGCCTCCTCCATCGACCTCGGCATGCCGCGGAAATAGGCGAACATCATCCAAACGGACACCGGCAGCGTGAAGACCGTGTAGGCTATGATCAGCCCGATATGGGTGTCGTATAGCCCGACGCCGCGGTAGATCAGGAATACCGGTAGGACGATGCCGATAGGTGGCAGGAAGCGCTGCGACAGCACCCAGAAGGACAGATGCCGGCCACCCGTGTTGTAGCGCGCCAGACTATAGGCCATCAGCGTGCCGAACAGTGCCGAAAGCACCGTGGCCGAAAGCGAAATAATCAGGCTGTTGATAAGCCCGTCGAGACCGCGATAGGTGAACAGCGCGGCTTCGTAGTGGACAAGCGTCGGCTCCGCGGGGAACCAGACAGGCGGTACGGTGAGGTAGTCGTCGCTGGGCTTGATTGAGGTGTTGAACATCCAGTAGAGCGGCCACAGCACGAACACCAGGAAGAACCCCAAAAGCAGGATTCGCCCGATCGGCAACGACCGGCGTTTCCTGCGGCGGGCGGGCGCTACGGCGGCCATCAGACCGGATCGACCTTCAAAAGCCGGCGTACCAGCAACGCCACGATGAGCGCCGTAAAGATCAGGAACAGCCAACTTCCGGCCGTTGCCTGCGACAGATGAAACTGCGTGAAGCCGACGGTATAGAGATAATAGGAGGCCGTGTACGTTTGTGTTCCCGGGCCGCCGCCTGTCATGATGAATATGGTATCGAACATACGGATGGCGTCGAGCAGACGGAAAGTCAGCGCCAGCAGCATCATCGGCCCCAGATGGGGGAGCGTGATCGCCCAGAAGACCTGCCAGGCGTTGACCCCGTCGAGTTCTGCCGCCTCATAGAGATTGGGAGGAATTGCGGTCAGGCCAGCGAGCAGGATGACGAACATGAATGGCGTCCACTGCCAGACATCGGCGATGATGAGCGAGACATAGAGCCACGGGCGCTCGGTCATCCAGCCGATCGTAACCTCCTGCCCCAACAATTGCGTCAGGATATAATTGGTCGGTCCGAAAGGCCGCTGCAAAAGCAGCGTCCAGGCCTGGCCGACGATGACTGGGCTGATGAACAGCGGCACGATCAGGATCGACATGATCACGCCGCGGCCCGGAAAGCTGCGCACCATTGTCAGCGCCACCAGGAGACCGAGCACGAATTCGATAGCGACGCTGATGCCCGACAGCCATGCCGTCAGCAACAGTGACCAACGTGCCACGGGATCGAACACGACCCGCTCGAAGTTCTTCAATCCGACAAATGCGTGGCCCGGCACCTGGAAGTCGTAGTTGATGAAGGAAACGACCAGCGAGAACAGGAGCGGATAGATCGACAGCGCCAATATCAGCAGCACCGCGGGCGCGACCAGCAGCCACTTGAAATGGCGGTCGGCCCATTGGGCGAACGCAGATAGCCGGGGCGGTGCGCCGGCGGCCTTCAAGCGGTGAATCGTGGCGGTGGGCTGCATCGGTGTATCCAAAAGGCTGCTTAGCGGTTCGGCGAGGTGTTGCGAGCCAAGCGCCCGCAACACCAATTGCTCCAGGCTCTGCCTCCCCTCAGAGGGTGACCGCCATGCCAAGTTTTTCCACCGTGTTGTCGGCGGTGGCGCCAGGCAGTTTCAGGAACTCGGTGTAGAAACCTTTCTGCGAATCTACACCCAGTCGGTCGGTCGTCTCGTTCCACTCGGCCGCCGCCGTTTCCAGCGACGCCTTCGGATCCGCACCAGCCCA
This sequence comes from Mesorhizobium sp. M7A.F.Ca.ET.027.02.1.1, assembly GCF_004022985.1. Lineage (NCBI taxonomy): Bacteria > Pseudomonadati > Pseudomonadota > Alphaproteobacteria > Hyphomicrobiales > Phyllobacteriaceae > Mesorhizobium > Mesorhizobium sp. M7A.F.Ca.ET.027.02.1.1. Next base: position 96,021 of record NZ_RZOL01000001.1, read on the forward strand.
CACCGCCGTGCACATACGGTCGATGCTCAAGAAGTAGTCCTGCGCCCCTGGCATGATCGGGTCGAGCAGACCAACATTTGCCGAGTTGTTGAGATTGGCAAGGTACTCCTTGGCACTTGGGAAGAGCGCGCCGTAGAGTTCGGACTTGAAGTGCGAGATGCGGTACGGGTCTCGTAGCGCATAGGGCAGCATGCAACGCGCCAGCGAGACCGGTGGCGAGCATATCCATTGCATGAACAGATACGCCGCCTCGGGGTTGGGCGAGTCCGCCGACAGCGCCTTGTTGTAGCCGGTGGCATGTTCCGGATTGCCCGGAACGACGGCATAGCCGACCTTGCCAGCGATCTGAGACTGTGGGATGAAGTTGATCGCCGTGGCGGACTGCGAATAATTCGCCGCCATGCGGCCGCTGGGAGGCCAGGAATAGATCATCGCGACTTTGCCGGTCAGGAAGGCTGCCCACAGGGAGACGGCGTCGAGCTCGTTGTTGCCGGGGATCGAGGCCTTGTTCGCCGCGAGCATGTTGGTCAGCGTCTTGACGCCGGCGTCCGAAACTAGGCCCGCCTTCATGTCGTCGCCGAACAGTTTGCCGCCATTGGCGCGGTACTGCTGCAGGAAGTCGAACTGGTTGCCGGGGCTGCCCGCCTTGCGGAAGTGTCCCGCGCCATAGACCTTTGGCGCCATCTGGTCGGTGATGAACTGGGCGATCTGGGCATATTCCTCCCAGGTCTTCGGCGGTCCAAGCTTGGCGTTGAACTTTGCTTGGTAGGCCTCCATCATCTTCGGATCCTCGAAAATGTCCTTGCGGTAATAGAGAGCGAACATGTCGCCGTCGTCGAAGAACCCCCAGATCTTGCCCTTATAGGTTGGCAGCGCCTTGTACAGAGGGTGATAGTCCTCGAGGTCTGCCGGGTTCATGTATTTGGCGATGTAGTCGTCGAGAGGTGCGATGACGCCGCCATCGGCAAGCGATGGTGTCCAGGCCGGCGAGACGTCGAGGACGTCATAGGCACCTGAGCCGGCGATGTGCTCGGCGACCGCCTTGGAGTACTGGTCCGGGTTCGACAGTTCGACGACATTCGACTTCATCCCCGTAAGCTGCTCCCACATCGGCCCACTGAAATTGCGCGGATCGAGTGCCTGCAGGCCAGCCTCGTAGGTCATGTTGAGGGTGACGCCCGAATGCGCCTTGGCGGCCTCCACCGCGCGAAAGGCGGAACCGTCCGCCGGGCCTTCCTTCGATGCTTTCAGGGCTGCAGCCTGCGCTTGGCCGAGCGGCGAGGTGGCGTCCGCCAGTTCCAGCGTCTGCTGCGCCACCGCCCAATCGGTCATCATCCCCAGCATCGGGCCAGACGCAGCCAACATGCCGGTCATCTGACCGAAGCGGGTTATGAAAGTTCGGCGGGTAGTTTCGCCGCGCATGAAGGCGTCGACCTCTGCTTCGAGACCTGCCTGAAAGTCACGTTTGTCACGATCGTTCATAGTGCTTGGTCCTCCCGTTTCCATTTGCCTCACTCGTCCGCGGGCGCGGCGGTCGAGCATTCCTCCCGTAAACTCGCCGCAAGGGGGCCGCGGCGGCGCACCAAAAAATCAGCGTCCTCCTAGGTTCCGAAGCGGGCCGCGAGCCCCGACAGCCTGGTCTTCCACAGCTCGCTCGAAAGCACCTCGCGATTGACCACGCCGCGCGGCTCGCGACCGTGTTGCACCTCGATCACCGCCTTGACGTCGGCGGCACCGTTGCCGGCAAAGCACTGGTCGGTCCAGCAAAGCGCGTGCGGCGCCAGGATGACATTGTCGAGTTTGAGGATCGCATCGTCTGCATCGGGAGGCTCCTGCTCGAGCACGTCGAGACCGGCCCCCGCGATGCGGCGCGCCTGCAGCGCTTGTGTCAGCGCTTTCTGGTCGACGATCGGGCCGCGCGCGGTGTTGATCAGGTAAGCTGTCGGCTTCATCAGGGCGATCCGCTCAGCATTGACGATGTGGTGGGTCTGCGGCGACAGCGGGCAACTCACCGACAGCACGTCGGCGCGGCGAAACAGGTCCTCCAGCCCGACCAGTTCGACGCCCAGGTCGGCAGCAACCCTCTTGTCAGCGAACGGGTCATGGGCAATGAATTGCATGTCAAAGGGCCTCGCCAAGCGGAAGACCTCGGCGCCGATGTTGCCGATGCCCAGCGACCCAAGCGTACGCCCGACGAGCCCGACGCCCATATGTTCCGAGCGCTCCTGGAAGCCATGAGGTCCCTTGCGGGTGAGCGCGTCCTTTGTCAGCAGTTTGCCGGTCAGTGCCAGCATGAAGGTGATGACGGATACGGCGACGGGCCGTCGCACGCCATCGGGCGTGATGACCAAGGCAATGCCGGCGGCGGTGCAGGCCTCAACATCGACAGTGTCGTAGCCGACCCCGAAGCGGGCAACGACGGCCAGGCGGCCGCTCCTGGGGACACTCGTGGAATCGAAGCGATGGGCGAGAAGGATCAGCGCATCGAAATCCTCAAGTTGGTCGGCGCGAAGCGGACTGTTCGATTCCAGGAACACCATCTCGACGCCCGCCGCATTGCGCAGCGGCTCCAGATCGAAATCTGGATAGATCGGCGAGCCGTCCGGCTTACGGAAATCACCCGAAAGCGCCACCCTGAATTTCACGCTGTCCATCGTCTCCTCCGCTCTATTGGCACCCGGCCCGGATTTTGGAAACCGCGTCAGCCATCGCGTCGTGCAAGACCCAAACGTCGCCCGAATAACAAATGAAATCGAAGCCTTGTGCGTAGAAGTCGTGTCCCTGCGCGACGTTGGGCACCAGGCGTCCAAGCGATTTGTTGTGCTTCTTGGCGGCTGCAACGATTTTGGCCATTGCAGCGGTGAAAGTGGGGTGGGCGAAGTCGCCCGGAATGCCGAGCGAGACGGACAGATCGAAATGTCCGACCCACAGACAATCGACCCCGTCCAGTCCCGCGATGCCGTCGATGTTCTTGACGCCGTCCGCGGTCTCGATCAGGCAGATGAACGTCGAGCGCTTGTTGGCGGCCTCGAATTTGTTAGCGACCGAACCCGGACGGTAGCGGTCGTGAGCGATCTGCAGCGCCACGCCGCGGGCGCCGGCAGGATGGTATTTCATGGATTTGATGATGTGTTGCGCCTGTTCGACCGAACTCACCATCGGTGCGATCAGCCCTTCAGCACCCATGTCCATCGCGCGGGCAAGGAAATGGTAGTCCTGCGACGGCACGCGCACCATAACCGGCAGATCGGCTGCCTCGAAATAGCGGATCGCGCTCTTCAGCGTTTCCAAGCTGAATCCCGAATGCTCCATGTCGAAAAAGACGAAATCGCAACCAGCGGACTTCAGGATGTGACCAATTCCCGGAGTGGCGAATTCGGCGACAAGCGTACCGAGCTTGACCCGCCTGTGAGAGGCTAACGCCTTGAGACTTGGTTCCGACATGACTTCCCTCCCCTTCGCCCACAAGGGGCGCATTGCCCTTACGCGTTCTTCAAGACGAAGCTTCGAGAACAAGGTCGCAGATGGTCACCAGCTTGGTGTCGACGAGCGGCGCGCTCTGCGAATTGAATTCGTCGAAATGAACCGTACGGCAGTGGTGCTCGAATGCCGCTTCGCTGTCGTAAATCTCGTAGAGCAGGACCCGGTCAGGCTCGTCGCGCGCCTGCGTCACATCAAAGCGACGGCAACCGGTTTCGCTGCGCATCGACGCGGTCGCATTGGCGTCGACAAGCTCGCGGAATCTGCCCCGGGCACCCGGCTTGAGGCGGAAATCGACCCAGACCACGAAGCCCCTCATCACTTGGCACCCGCAATTTCCAGATAGCGCCTGGACACATATTCCAGATGCCTGCGCATAGCCGCTTCGGAGGCGTCTGGATCGCGCGCTGCGACGGCGTCAAAGATTTCGCGATGAGCCTCATAGGCCTTGCGGTCTTCACCTTTGGCCAAAGTCGTGCGCCGCTGTTCGAGCAGCCATTCGGCCAACGCCGCGTGGATAGCTGTGAAGATTCGATTGCGGGTGATCACCGCCAGCACGTAGTGGAAGTCGACGTCGGTGCGCTCGAAGCGCGTCAGGTCCCCGATCGACTGCCGGTTGATTTCGAGCGCCTCCTCGAGGCTTTCGATATCCTCTGGCGTGGCATTGATGGCGGCGTTGCGGGCAAGCCCGACTTCGAAAAACAAACGCGCGCTCTGGAAGTCATGAATCCCGCCCGGCGCCGAAATCATGTGCCGCGCCGGCCCCGAGAGGGCGTCGATCACGAATTGGGGAGTTGGCCGAGTGACGCGGGCGCGCTCGCCGGATTTCACCTCGACAAGGCCCATCTTGCTCAGATGCAGCAGGGCCTCGCGGATTGAAGGGCGCCCAACCCCGAACTGCCGCATCAGTTCCCGTTCGGATGGGAGCCGGTCGGCTTCGGCCAGCTCTCCCTTGCGGATCAGCCTCTCTAGATGCGCGGCAACCTCGTCCGAGAGCTTCCGCTGTTTGATCAGAACTCCGATCATGTGGCATACCTGTTATACCAGTCAGATACGCTATGGCCCCAGAGCGCCTCTGTCAACGAGGCTTCTGCGCGGAGAACGGCACGCGTTTCGAAATCGAGTGCTACCACATCGGCAATTTCTACACTCGCCATCCGTCGAGCGGGCCTGGTCAACGCACCGTTCTTCGTACAGAGCGTGTTCGGCACACAGTGGCATCGGCACTCATCCCGAGGACGTGGCGCATATGAAGCGCACCGCCGACCCGCCGGTTCGAACAGGATCGCCATTGGTCGGTGCTGGGCGCCGGTCGCAGCCGCTGCGATCGCCACCCCAGGCGATCGCACCGGGCGGCAATGTACGCGTTGGACTGGAGGACTGGCTGTGGATCGGCAAGGGCCAATTGGCGGCCGATCTCACGTCAGGGACGGAAGCCCGTAGGGTGAAGACCGTCGCAAATTGGCGCCCACATTATAGCGCGTGTGCTTGGCTTTGGCGTCGACCGGCCCAGCATGCCGCGTGTTGCCAAGTGGTTCTTTGTCAAGGACGGCCAGGCGCTGGGCGCGGCTTTCCGCAGATGCTCTGATGAGCCTGACCTTGAGCGCATCATTGTGAGCCACGGCGATGTCATCACCGACAAACCGCGCGATGCTCAAGCAGATCGCGAGATTTCGGGCATAGCGGAAAATCTCGCGATGGTGGCGCCGCAGCCAAGCCGCGTTATTTGTTATAAGTCATCAACTGACTGAAAGCGTGGGCAGCCGTGTGCAACGACTATGAGCAGCATATCGCCTGGGCCGAATATTGCAGGATGATGCAATTGCTGGCGCTCGACATTCCCACCCAGCAAACGGAACTGGATTTGCCGCAGGCGGATGACATCCGCATCAGTGATCCCGCCCCGATCATGCGCGCCGTCGGCGACACGATCGAACTCACGCGCATGACCTTTGCCTTTCCGCCCTCCGGGCCCAAAGGCGGGCCGATCTTCAACTTCCGCTCGGAAGGACGGAGCTTCTCCAACAGCAAGCGCTGCCTTATTCCGGCGTCGGCTTTCTTCGAATTCACCGGAAAGAAGTCTCCAAAGGCTAAGCATCGCTTCACGCTCAACGGCGCCTCGTTCATGGCGATCGCCGGCCTGTGGCGCGATGGCGAAGGCAACAAGCCCCCGACGTTCGCTATGCTGACGACGGAACCCGGCCCGGACGTGGCGCCCATCCACAATCGCCAGATTGTGGTTCTGCGCCCGGACGATTGGGCGGCATGGATCTACCTCACGAAACCCGAGGTGGAGCTGTTGAAGGCCCTGCCGGCCGGGTCGCTGGCGGTAGAAACCGTGCGACAAGGAAGCGACTAGCTCAGATGCCGGTGCGTTTTGCGCAAACACGGAAGATTCTTGGCGGCATCGCTGCGGCAATTGCGGCCCCTCGGGATCGCGGCTCTCGCCAAAGCGTCAGCACCTCGTTGTCACTGATTGCCGAGTGGCCACTTCCGCCATCAGCGACGCTTGGCTCGTCGGTGCGCACGAAAGGTATCGAGCGTGAAATACGTGCCCGCCTGCCATGGGCGGTGAGGAAGTACGTCAAAGCCGAGACTGGTCGCATAGCCTTGCGGATGCGCGAAGACGATGCCGAAGAGTTCGAGGCCGCCTCGAACAAGATCGCCAAGATCCTGGAAACCATCGAAGTACTCCCGGTCCTGCCGCGCGAGGCCGAGGACATCCTCACAATTTCTTCGCGTGAGCGTCACAAGTGGCTGAAAGACGGACGGCTGCAAAGCATTGGCACCCGCACCGTGAAGATGCGCGGTCGATCCAAGGCCGTCACCTTCCACGTGTTCGATCCCAAGCACATCGAGGACATCCTTGATCGTGATCTGCCAAGCCTTTGGCGCGAAGAAGACGCGCAGCAAGTTACGGAGAACAGGCGACGTGGCGCCGGCAAGGCTGCCCTGACGCGGGCGGGAAAGGGTAGCGAGAAGGTTCGCGGTTCCGGGAATAACCCCAGAGATGACGATCCCCGGCCTAAGTTGAAGGGCTGGGACGCGTTCGACGACGAGGGCCTGCTCCGTTAGATCCGCCTTGTAGCCATTCGCGCGTCCAGAATGGACCCTGAGGGAAAGCTAACCGGGAGAAACGATTTGCAGTCGCGATTTGCCCCGAACCATTCCATGCTCAAGGAGTTCTTAAAGCCGACAACAGCCCGTTTCCTGAGGATGGCCGATGTTCGAAAACTTCCGCTTGAAATGGTGGAAACCGAGGGCGGGCCGATAAGGCTTCGGCATGGCGGATCTGGGCCGCCTCTGCTTCTGATCCATGGCCATCCTCGCGCGCATATGACTTGGGGCCAGGTCGCGGACTTGCTGTCAGCAGATTTCAGTATCGTGTGCCCCGACGTTCCGGGCTTCGGTCGCTCCTACGTACCGGCCGATGACCCCGAGAGCAGGTTCTCGTCCAAGCGGGCAAAGGCTTCGGCGCTGGTGGAGGTGATGGAAAGGTTGGGCCACCACGCTTTCTTCGTCGCCGGGCATGATCGTGGAAGTCTGGTCGCTTTCAGAATGGCGATGGACCATCCCGACCTGGTGCGAAAGCTGATTGCCGTGGATGGGTTGCCAGTTATCGAGCATCTGGAACGGGCCGACTGGAACTTTGCCCGCGATTGGTACCACTGGTTCTTCTTTGCTCAACCCGAGAAGCCGGAACGGGCCATCCTGGCAGACCCGATGGCATGGTATAGTGACTTGCGGCCAGATGAGATGGGACACGATGCCTATGACGAATTGGTTTCATTCATCCACGATCCAGCCATCGTCCATGGCATGGTCGAAGACTACCGCGCTGGCATAAGGATCGACCATCGCCACGACCGCGAAGATCGAGATGCCGGCAGGAAGGTGCGCTGTCCGATGCTCTGCCTTTGGTCGCTCGACGACGACTTGGAACAGATTTATGGCGATCCGGTTGCCATCTGGAAGCACTGGGCCGACGACGTGGGGGGCTACGGGATCAAGAGCGGGCACCATGTCGCCGAAGAAAATCCCGCCGCTCTCGCAGCAGCGTTCAAGGCCTTTCTCTGAGAAATGACAGAAGCACCGATTGAGCGAGCGCTCATGCGTGTCGACGAACCCGGCCATTGTTCGGCAGACCCGTTCTTGCACCGCGCTATTTGAAATCCCGTGTCTTCACCTTGATCTGGTCGATGTGCAGATGGGGATCGATAATGTTCCGGGGCCTCGGCCCCTTCGGCATGCCGCGCGGATCGGGCGTCGGGCTGCCATGATGGAATTCGTCGCCGCGCCCATGCGGCAGGGGAAAGGCAGACTGCCGATCGCCGACGCAGGCCAGCTCGCCTGAGAGATCGCTCAGCCGATGAGCGATGAGATGGACCACCTCGCCTTCCCTTTGGATGCGACCATAAATGCCAATCATGCCGGCGCCGAGCACGACCCGGCGATATTTTTCGAAGACCTTGACCCACACCACCAGATTGGCGATGCCGGTCTCATCCTCGATCGTGATGAACATGACGCCCTTGGCCGAGCCAGGTCGTTGGCGGACCAGCACGAGGCCAGCCGCCTCCAGCCAGTGTCCGTCGCGCGCCTGCATGGCCTCACGACACGAGACGATGCGCTTGCGCCCCAGGTCGGCGCGCAGGAAGGAAACAGGATGGTCGCGCAGGGTCAGTCCAACATGTCCATAGTCCTCGACCACTTCGCCGCCGGCGGTCATCGCACGCAGCGCGACAAGGGGCTCCTGGATCTCCGATACCGTCCGCTGCTCGCGGCCGGAGGCCGCGGCAAACAGTGGCAGCGGTTCGTCGCGCAGTGCCTTGATCGCCCACAGGGCCTCACGCCTCGCCAGCAATAGGGATGGTTGGAAAGCGTCAGCCTGGGCGAGTTCAACCAGAGAGGCAGCAGGAACACCGGCACGGTGCCAGAGGTCATCCACCGACGCAAAGGGCTGGTCTGCGCGTGCGATGACGATGGTCGCAGCATCGGCGTTGGCAAGACCCCGGACCATGCGCAGACCAAGCCGGACAGCGAACCGACCGTCATCGGCGGTGGGCTCGAGCGTGCAATCCCAACGCGACGCGTTGATGCAGACAGGGCGCACCTCGACACCATGGTCACGTGCATCGCGAACGATCTGCGCCGGCGCGTAGAAGCCCATCGGCTGAGCATTGAGAAGAGCGGCGCAGAAGACATCGGGGTGATGGCATTTCATCCAGGACGAGGCGTAGGCGATCAGGGCGAAGCTGGCGGCATGGCTTTCGGGAAAGCCATAGCTGCCAAAGCCTTCGAGCTGCTTGAAGGTCTTTTCGGCGAACTCGCGCTCGTAGCCGTTCTTCACCATGCCGCCGATCAGCTTGGCGCCGAAGCTGGAAACGCCACCGGTGTGCTTGAATGTCGCCATGGCGCGGCGCAGTTGATCCGCTTCGCCTGGCGTGAAGCCGGCGCATTCAATCGCCACCCGCATCGCCTGCTCCTGGAACAGCGGCACGCCCAGCGTCTTTCCAAGCACCTTTTCGAGCTCAGGCTTGGGATAGACGACGTCTTCCTTGCCTTCGCGCCGGCGCAGATAGGGGTGGACCATGTCGCCCTGGATCGGACCTGGCCGAACAATCGCAACCTCGATGACAAGATCGTAGAAAGTACGCGGTTTGATGCGCGGCAGCATCGACATCTGGGCGCGGGATTCGATCTGGAAGGTGCCGAGCGTGTCGGCCTTGCGGATCATCGCATAGGTGCGTGGATCCTCGGCAGGGATCGTCGCGAGATCGAGAGTGATGCCCTTGTGCTCGGCCAGCAGATCGAAACCGCGCTTCATGCAGGACAGCATGCCGAGCGCCAGCACGTCCACCTTCATGAACTTCAACGCGTCGATGTCGTCCTTGTCCCATTCGATAACCTGACGATCCTTCATCGCGGCTGGCTCGATCGGCACCAGATCGTCGAGCCTGTCGCGGGTCAGGACGAAGCCGCCCGGATGTTGCGACAAATGCCGCGGCGCGCCGATCAACTGCCTGGCCAAGTCCAGCGCCAGACGCAGGCGACGGTCGCCGAGATTGAGGTTCAGCTCCTCGGCATGTTTCGGCTGGACGCCTTCGTCCGACCAGCCCCACACTTGCGAGGACAGCATCTTGATGAGGTCTTCGGGCAGTCCAAGCGCCTTGCCGACATCGCGCAAGGCGCCCTTCGAGCGATAGCGGATGACCGTCGAGCAGAGCGCGGCGTGTTCGCGGCCATAGGTTTCGAACACCCATTGCATGACGATTTCCCGACGCTCATGCTCGAAGTCGACATCGATGTCAGGCGGCTCACGCCGCTCCTCCGAGACGAAGCGTTCGAACAGCAGGTCATTGCGGTCGGGATCGATCGAGGTGATGCCGAGCACATAGCAGACGGCGCTGTTGGCTGCTGATCCCCTGCCCTGGCAGAGAATGCCCTGGCTGCGGGCAAAGCGAACGATCGAGTTGACCGTCAGAAAAAAAGGCGCGTATTGCAGCTTCTCAATGAGCTGCAACTCGTGCCTGAGCGTGCCAACGACCTTGTCCGGCACGCCCTCGGGAAAGCGCTCCGTCGCGCCCTCCCAGGTGAGTTTCTCCAGAGCTTGCTGCGGTGTCAGACCCGGCAGCATCCGCTCCTCGGGATATTGATAGGCAAGCTCGTCCAATGAGAACCGGCAGCGCTCGGCGATCTCGATCGTCCGCGCTAGCGCTTCGGGATAGCGGCTGAACAGCCGTGCCATTTCATCGGGCCGCTTCAGGTAGCGGTCGGCGTGCCGCTCGCGCCGAAACCCGGCATCATCGATCGTCACATTGTGCCGGATGCAGGTGACGACGTCCTGCAGGATGCGCCGTGACGGTTCGTGGAACAGGACATCATTGGTGACAACCGTTGGCACGTTGGCCTGTCCGGCAAGATTGGCCAGATCGTGCAGCCGCAGCGCCTCGTTGGGACGGCGCCGCAACGTCAGCGCCATATAGGCGCGATCGCCAAATGCGTCGCGCAGCCGGCGCCGCCAGAGTGAGCATGTGTCATCTGCCTGGTCGGGCACGAGCACTGCAAGGAGGCCCTCGCCATAGGCGACAACGTCAGCCCAATGAAGCACGCATTTTGCCTTGCCGCCACGCTTCTTGCCCAGCGACAGCAAGCGGCACAGCCGCGAGTAGGCCGGGCGATCGGTCGGGTAGACCAGGATGGAAATCTCTTCCACCAGATCCAGCCGGCAGCCGACGATCAGCCTGACGCCGGTTGCCTTTGCAGCCTCGTGGGCGCGGACAATGCCGGCCAGACTGTTGCGATCACAGATGGCAAGGGCGGGCATTCCCATGCTGGCTGCTTGCGCGAACAGTTCCTCACAGGAACTCGCGCCCCGCAGAAAGGAAAAATGCGAGGTGCATTGCAGCTCGACATAGCACGCGTTCATCCGAAGATGCCGTGCAGGAACCAGCGATGCGAGCCGGTCGCGGCATCCTCGCCATCGCCTGCGCGATAAATCCAGAACCGCTCGCCGGCTTCGTCCTCGACCTGGAAATAGTCGCGCACGGCAGTTAGCTCGGCGTCGCGCTTCCACCATTCGCCGAAAACCCGCTCAGGTCCATCGGCGCGCTTGATCCGTCGACGGATGCCTTTCCAGGTGAAGCTCGCCGGCGGATGGTCCGGTAGCAGCGCAATGGCCTCGATCGGCTCCGGCACGGTAAACAAGCGAGCCGGACGCGGCCAATGGTCTGGCCATGCGTCGCCGGTCTCAGCCGATGCAGCGGCTACACGCCGGAAAGATCGCTCGGGCACATCGCTGGCAACCGGGGTAAACCGATAGAGCTTTTCCTCACCGACACGGTTGCCGAGTGTGTCGATCAAATCCGAGATGTCTGCATCCCGTTGCTCGATCAGCGACGAAACGGTCTGCCTGGGAGCGAGTGATTCTGCCAAGGGCGCGGACAACCGCATCAGCTCGATGCCGAAGCCCGGATCGACCGTCTCGATCTTGTCGCAGAGCAGCCGCGTCAGCCGCTTCACATCACGGACAGGCAAGGCCGTGCCGACGCGAATGGCTTCGACGCGGTTGTCGACGCGGTAGAGCAGCAGGTCAAGCCGCCGGGCGCCGAACCCTTTGGTCTCCAGCCCGACACACAGCGCCTGAACAAGCTTGCCGACATAGCGCGCGATTGTCTCGGCCGCACTGATGGGCTCGCCAAAGGCGCGCCTTACCTCGACCACATCGACCGGCCGCACTGGCTCTATCGGCTCGGCGAGACGTCCAGCAGCCTGGTCAAGCCGGCGGCCGAGTTCCGGCCCGAAGCGCAGCGCCAGTGGGGCGCGCGGCTGCTGCAGAAGCTCACCCACCCTGTCGAAGCCCAAAACCCGCAGACCGCTGACGATCTCATCGGGCAAACGCAATGCTGCGATGGGCAGAGGAAGGATCGCATCGCAGGTTGCGTTGACCGCGACCACGCTCACGGCTTGCCTGACATATCGCGCAAAGGCATGAGCAGCACCCCAGCTATCCGCTATGGCTGCGCGCGCCGAGAAGCCGACCTTGCCGAGACGTTCGACCATATCTGCGAGCATCAAGCGTTCACCGCCATGAAGATGATCGGCGCCCGTGGTATCCATCACCAATCCGTCGGGAGGATCTGCTGCGACAATCGGCGCGTACCGCCGCAAAGCCCACAGGGCCAACCGATCCAATGCCTGCGCGTCTGCTTCAGGTTCGGCATCCATGACCGCCAGCCCCTGGACGAGGGCCTGTGCCTTCGTCGCGGGCATTCCGACGCGCAGGCCCGCTTCTGTTGCCGCGCGATCCACCGCAGTCACCAGGCGACGATTACCGTGCCGCCCGACCAGCACCAAAGGCTTATCCGGTGGCGGCGAGACGTCGCCCAATTTCCTTCTGAGCCGGTCGGTCGACCAGCTTGGAAGGAACAGCGAGACGACCCTTTGCATCACAAGCCTCCACTTCGATATCGAGTGTTTCCCCTCCACGAGACCGGATC
>NZ_RZOL01000200.1:0-11047 GCF_004022985.1 Mesorhizobium sp. M7A.F.Ca.ET.027.02.1.1
ACTGCCCTACTGCCCTACTGCCCTACTGCCCTACTGCCCTACTGCCCTACTGCCTACTGCCCTACTGCCCTACTGCCTACTGCCCTTTGTCCGAGGTCCGCGTCTTGGCGACTTCCTCGAGCATCCATTCGCGAAAGCCGACGATGCGTGGATCGTCGGCGGTATTTTCGGGATAGACCAGGAAGTAGGCGAACTCGGGCGCCACCCGCAGGCCGAGTTCGAAAGGCTGCACCAGCCTGCCCTGGGAAAGGTCGTTCGCCACCATGGCGAAATCGGCGAGCGCAACGGCATTGCCGTCGAGCGCTGCCTGGACGGCATCCGTGGAGTTGCCGAACACGACGGTCCGGCTGTCGTCGAAATCAGTGATGCCGGCCGCCGCCATCCACATCCGCCAGTTCGGCCACGTCACGCCTTGCCGAGACCATTCGATATGCGCAAGCGTGTGGTTGAAGAGGTCGCGCGGCTCACGCAGCGGCGGACCGGACGTCAAGAGGCTCGGGCTGCACACCGGAATGAGGATGTTGTCGAACAGCCGGTGGGTGCGAAGACCGGGATATTTGCCGGCGCCGAAACGGATGCCGACATCGATGTCATCGAGTTCGAAATCCCGCACTTCATAGGCAATGTCGAATCGCAATTCGATATCGGGGTGATGCTTGCGAAAATCGTCGACGCGTCGCATCAGCCATTTTGACGCGAACTGCGCGTCGAGCGTCACCTTCAAAAGGGCGGTGCCGCGCGCCAGCTTTTGCGCCCGCGAAACGGCCCGGCCAAGCAGGTCGAGTGCGTCGGCCGAGGCGTCGAACAGCACCGTTCCCGCCTCGGTGAGCCGGATCGTGCGGCTGGTGCGTGTGAACAGCACCAGCCCGAGTTGATCCTCGATTTCCTTGATCTGATGGCTGACGGCGGCCGGCGTCAGGCCGAGCTCGTCGGCGGCACGGGTGAAATTGAGGTGCCGGGCCGCTGCTTCCAGTGTCCTCAAGGCACGAGTCCCGGGCAGAAGACGAGCCATCCTATCCTCAAATAAAACTTGATGATCCAGAGAAAACTACTCGTTTCTCGCAGAGATTTCAATCTGGCATCATCCATCCATCGAAACATCATCAAGCCGGATTTGATATCCGGGGAGAACGGAGCACACCATGTCCATCATCGTTTTGAATTCATCGACACCTCGCCCGGCCTGGCTGGGCGAAACTCTCGACTGGCTGCGTCACGCCCGGGCCGCGATACGCCTCGCCGGCCGCGACATTGCCTACCAGAACGTCGAGGATCTCTCCGATCGCCAACTGCGCGATATCGGCGGCGAGCGCCGTGACGTCGCTCGCGCAATGGACAGGGAGCTTGGCCGGCTGGGCCTGCTCGACATCGGCTGGCAGAGACCGCGAAGGTCAGGGAATAGGCAGTAGGAAATAGGCAGTAGAGGAAAATTTAAGTCAGCGCCGACAGGTAGCCTACTGCCTACTGCCTACTGCCTACTGCCTACTGCCTACTGCCTACTGCCTACTGCCTACTGCCTACTGCCTACTGCCTACTCCCTACTCCCTACTCCCCTACTCCCCTACTCCCCTACTGCCTACTGCCCTACTATCTCACCACCCTCACCACCGTCCGGTCCGACAGCAGCGGCAGCAGCCGCGCCATGGTTTGCGCCGTGACAGCCACACAGCCTTGCGTCGGCGTGAAGCCGGGGCGCGCCAGATGGAAGAAGATGGCGCTGCCGCGCCCGCGCCGGCGCGGCGACAGGTTCCAGTCGAGCACAAGGCAGGCGTCGTAGAGCCGGTCGTCGCGCCGCATGCGTTCGTGGCTGGCGCCATAGGGTATCTTGACCGGCCTGTTGTAGTTGCGGTCGTCGGGCACTTCGCACCAGCCCAGATCGGGCCCGATCGGCGTCATCGCCAGACGGGTCCTGCGGCCGCTGGAGAACTGATCTCCCCGGAAATACCCCGACAGGATCCGCATCGCGGCCAGCGGCGTGGCGCCATCGCCTTCGCGCTTGCCGGCCGAGATGCCACCGCGCCCCAACGCACAGGCAAACACCGTTTTCCCGGCCTGCAGCAGGCCCTGGCTTGGATGCCCAGGCCTCGCCCGCACGGTCAGCACACGCAGCCCTTTTCGCAAAATTGCGCCGGCTGCATTGCGATCGTGTTTTTTCTTGTATGATCGTGCCACGGAACAAATCACTGTGAACGGCTGTTGCGCCGATCAGCTTCCGCATAAACAGGCAGCGGTCAACTGAATTTTCTTTTCAAAACAACGGATTGATCCATGACTTCACGCACCATACTGATCGTCGACGACGATGACGACCTGCGCGGCACACTGGTCGAGCAATTATCCCTTTACGAGGAATTCGACGTGCTACAGGAATCGACTGCGGCAAAAGGTGTCGCCGCAGCGCGCGGCGGCCTCATCGATCTGCTCATCATGGACGTCGGACTGCCCGACATGGATGGCCGCGAAGCGGTGAAGATCCTGCGCAAGGGCGGCTACAAGGCGCCCATCATCATGCTGACCGGCCACGACACCGATTCGGATACGATTCTTGGTCTCGAGGCCGGCGCCAACGACTATGTGACGAAGCCGTTCCGCTTTGCCGTGCTGCTGGCACGCATTCGGGCGCAGCTGCGCCAGCATGAGCAGAGCGAGGATGCCACCTTCTCGGTCGGGCCCTATACTTTCAAGCCCAGCCAGAAACTGCTGCTCGACCCGCGCGGCGGCAAGGTCCGGCTGACGGAGAAGGAAGCCTCGATCATCAAATATCTTTATCGCGCCGACCAGAAGGTGGTGACGCGCGACGTGCTGCTCGAGGAAGTATGGGGCTACAATTCCGGCGTCACCACACACACGCTGGAAACCCATGTCTACCGGCTGCGCCAGAAGATCGAGCGCGATCCTTCCAATGCGGAAATTCTTGTGACAGAAAGCGGCGGCTACAAGCTGGTTCCTTAAACATTTCATTATCCAATGAGCGGTCGGGCGGGGCCGCTTTCGGGTACGATCCAGTTGGAGGGTGGTTTGGATCGAACTCGCAGAGGAGGAGTCGGACTGTCGGTTCGGGGACATAGCTAGATGGCGCTGGATGACGACATCCGCGTCCTGTCCGCCGTGAGGCTCTTCGAGGGCTTCACGCAGGAACAATTGCGCCTGCTCGCCTTTGGCGCCGAGAACACCAGGCTGATTGCCAACCACAAGCTTTATCGCGAGGACGACGAGGCCGATTCCGCCTATATCGTCGTCAGTGGGCGCATCGTGCTCTACCGGGAGCAGGGTGGTGAACGCATTCCGATTGGCACGGCAGGCCCCGGCACGATCCTGAGCGAACTGGCGTTGATCGCCGACACCAACCGGTTGACCAGCGCCTCGGCCGAGATCGATTCGGAAGTGATGCGTCTCAGCCGCAAGATGTTCCGCCGTATCCTGGAGGAATATCCCGAGATCGCGGTCAAGCTCCACCAGCGCATCTCGGAGGAATTTCAGGCGATGATCCGCCGCATCGAGGAACTGGCGCCGCGCTTCTCCGGCTGAAGGCTGCCCGCCTGCGAAGCTGTTGTTTCGCGGCCAAAGGCGGAAGCGCGGCAGCGCTTTTCAACGACATTGGCCGCGATGAACTGATCGTGGCGCACTGCGGCCGGAGCGGCAATCGCTAATGGCTCGTTCATCCGGACGCCCGGATCCAGGGGCAAGGGTCCGTTGACAGGCCCGAGGTGAAATCCTAAAGCACCCCGAAGGCGGCCGGCACAGCAGGCGCCATCACCACCAGGCTCCTGGGGGGAGCGAGCCATGCCGTCAGGGCGGTACGAGACGATTATCTTGTATTCCCGCAATGACGCGTTCGGCGACGGATTGATCCGGATTCCGGCTTTGCGCGCCGCCAGAACGGCATTCCCCGATAGTTTCATCGTCTACGGAACCACCCGGTCGTCGTCCCTTGAACATAGCCTCAATCGCCATGCCGGCCATTTGGTCGATGCGATCAATGTGCGCACGCCGCTGGCGCGCCTGGTCGCCGATCACCGCAAGGGCGAGGGGCGATTGGCCGTTGTCGATTTCCGCATCTCGGCGCGTTGGCTGCTTCAAGCCTCGGCATCACTGCTCGGCCGCGGCATCGCCTATGAGGCAAACTTTCCGGCTTTCGCCCTTTCCTGGCGCCTGGGCCAAAGGCCTGAAGCACGACCCGGGCACAATGCCTGGCGCTACCACCGCCTCATCGAACGCCTTGCCGGCAAGCGGCTGCCTTTCGATCATCGGCTGGAGCCGGGCCCGGCCGCGCGAGCGGCGGCCAGGAGCCTTGCGGACGGCAAGCATGCTCCGTTGATCATTATCGCTGCGCACGGCAGCGCCAGCAAGCGCATGTCGGCGGATCAGGTTGCCGCGATCGCCGACAGCCTGATCGCCGACGGGGCGAACCTTCTCTATGTGAAAACCCCAGGCGATGGTCCCGATATGGCTGAACTGGCTCAGCGCGTGCCGAAGCTGCGGCTTGTCGATTCCGCCGCGATCGAAGGTGTCGATATCGGTGACATCTTGCTGGCGCTCGGCGAGTTTGCCGATCTTTACATCGGCGCCGAAGGCGGTACCGCACATCTCATGGCAACCGTGATGACGCCGATGGTTATCCTCAGTGGCGGCGCCAACATGGCCCGTTGGAGGCCGCTTTCGAACTGCGTGGACGTGATCGAATCCCGCCATGCCAGTCCGACCGGTCTGGTCGCCAATGTGCCTGCGCCGACAATCATCGAAGCGGCGCAACGCATGCTGGCGACGCGCCGCCGCGACCATCCCCATCTGCCGGATCTCGCAAACTGTCAGCCCAGCAATTTCGCGACAACGACGTGCATGAAGACTTGAAGCGCGCCGTTTGAACTTGAATTCATTTGGTCGCGCTTCGAAGCGCGTTGAGATTGAGGTCGGCCATTTGCAGGCCAGCCTCACCTGAACATCGACGCCATGGTACAATGGGTTCGGTGGGGCGAAGCGCTGCAACCCTGGTGACCACCGGCACATGCAGGCGGAGTCTCGGCGGCAGATCTGGCGGCTGTCGCATTTTGGTTCCAATGGAGTTCCTCTCAGTCCTCAATGAGAATAGCAAATGCCAGAGAACAACGCGCTGAACACCAAGCATGGCGGCGAATGGACGATAGCCTGGCGCTTGGTCATACTGGCGGCGACGGCGATTAACGTCGCGATGCTCTTAGCCGCTCTGTTCGTTGCGCAGATTCGTGGTCTGGACGCTTGGATCTTTTATCGAGATCCATCTGCGGTCGCCGAAGTCGGCTTCTATACAGGGTGGATTTCGTCCCTGGGTGCTTCACTGTGGATCGGCTCCGGCGCGGTGACCCTGTTTGCTGGCCTGCTCACGCATCGATGGGATTGCACGTTTCTCGGCGGCCTTACCCTGTTCCTGGGGCTCGATGACCTGTTGTTGATCCATGAGGACGTGCTCCCCATTGTTGCGATACCAGAGATCGTTGCGATGATTGTCTACGCCGCCACCGGGTTGTTCTGGTTCTTTCGGCTGCGACGGAAGACATTCGACGGCACGATCGTCTTTGTGGCCGCAGGCTTCCTGCTCGCGCTGTCGGCATCCATCGACCAGATCGGGGATCTGTTTCCCACCCCTGGTTCTGCGGCAGCCATCGCCGAAGACGTCGTCAAAGAGCTTGGCATCTTCCTTTGGGCGGCAGGTGCCGTTGGGTACGCGGCGATGGTGACACGATTGGGCCGTCCGTGGGTGGATCCAGCCGACTCCACCTCTGCCGACTGACTGCCGCACGCGGGCATTTTCGACCAGACTTGAGCAATTCTAGGAAAAGTGTGAAGCGGTTTTCCGTCTAGAATTGGGTCTACAAAGAGTTAGAGCAGCTCGCCGTTTCCATGAAACGGTGAAATGCTCTAGTCCAGATCGAACCGCGCGATGACAGGCACATGGTCCGACGGGCGCTCCCAGCCGCGCGCCGGACGCAGGATCTCGTAGCCGGAAAAGCTGGGCACCAGGTTTGGCGACGACCAGACGTGGTCGAGACGGCGGCCGCGATTGGACAGCTCCCAATCCTGCGCGCGATAGCTCCACCAGGTGTAGAGCTTCTGCTCATGCGGCACGTTGAGCCGCATCAGGTCGACCCAGTCGCCGGCGCGGCGCATCGCCTCGAAATTTTCCGTCTCGATCGGCGTGTGGCTGACCACGTTGAGCAATTGCTTGTGCGACCAGACGTCATGTTCGAGCGGGGCGATGTTGAGGTCGCCGACCAGCACCGAGCCGGACACCTCGTCATGTTCTGCCCGGATGGCATTCATCTCGGCGACGAAGTCGAGCTTGTGCTTGAACTTCCTGTTGATGACAGGATCCGGTTCGTCGCCGCCCGCCGGGACGTAGAAATTGTGGAGCAGGATCGCCTTGCCGCCGGCCCGCACCGTCACCGAGAGGTGCCGGCTATCCTCGATTTCGCAAAAGCGTCGCTTTTCGACCACCTCGATCGGTCGCCGCGCCACCGTCGCGACGCCGTGGTAGCCCTTCTGGCCATGGAAGGCGATGTGCTCGTAGCCGAGCTTGCGAAAAGCCTTTTCGGGAAACAGTTCGTCGGGAACCTTGGTTTCCTGCAGGCACAGCACGTCGGGCGCATGCTCGACGAGCAGGCGCTCGACGATCGGCATGCGCAGGCGAACGGAGTTGATGTTCCAGGTGGCGATGGAGAAGGGCATTGGCAATCCAGGACAGCGTGCGACCGGCCAGAACCGATGGGCCCTGGCGGGGAAGACGCCTTTCGACGGAGTCAGTCCGGAAAACTGCCAGCCGCAAGCCGCAAAGACAAGCCGGGCCACGCCCGACGAGGCGCGGCCCGGCGCTTTCCACAGCTATTGGTGCGATTGGCCTAGCGCGCCTTGTTGGTGTTGAGCTCGCGGTTCGCCGTGTAGTCGATGGCGAAAGTATCCGGCGCGAAGCTGACGCCTTCCTTGGTGTTGAAGATCATCACCGTCGTGTCCTTGCCCTGCGCGTCGGTGATCGTCCACTGCCGCAAGTCGAAGGTTTTCGGATCGAACATCATGGTGATCTTCGAATTGCCGAACACCGATTTGTCGGCGAGCTGGATGGTGGTGAGGTCATCCTCCTGCTTGACGCTTTTGACGCGGTCGCCGGAGAGATCGATCCTGTTGTCGAGCAGCAGCTTCAAGGGTGTCTTCGACAGCGGATAGAGATCGGACGTGTTGAGCCTCTTGTTCAGGATGACCACCGACTGGCCGTCTGAAATCACCCGGAAGTTTGAAGAGCCGTCGTAGTTGAAGCGGATCTTGCCTGGCCGTTCGAGGAAGAACTTGCCGCCGGTCTGCTCGCCCTTGGGGCCGAACTGCACGAATTCGCCGCTCATCGACTTGACCGAGGAAAAGTGGTCGGCGATCTTCTGCGCAGCGGTCGGCACAGCCGCCTGCGCCGAAGCCAGTACCTGGAAGCCGGGCACCGCGTTGAAGGCTGCCGCCCCCGCAAACGCCAGGCCGAGGCCCAGCAACTGACGCCGGGATGGAGCAAATGTGCTGAGCGCTGAAAGATCGTTTTTCATGTCGGTCACTCTCATCTGATTCCTGAGTTGTTCTGTGCTTGGACCCCCAGTTAGGCTGAAATTTGGCGGGTCAGACGTCCCTTGGTCGCTTCAACGCCTTGAAAGGTTCAAGGTTGCCGGACCGGGATGTCACAAGGGTCAGGCTTTGTGGTCAGAACTTGTCCTCTTCGGTCGGCACCAGGATCTCGCGCTTGCCGGCATGGTTGGCCGGGCCGACGATACCTTCCTTTTCCATCTTCTCGATGATCGAGGCGGCGCGGTTATAGCCGATGCCCAGCCGGCGCTGGATATAGCTGGTCGAGGCCTTGCCATCGCGCAGCACCACGGAGACCGCCTGATCGTAGGGATCGTCGGAATCCTCGAAATTGCTGTTGCCGCCACCGGACCCACCCTTGCCCGACGGCTCGTCGTCGTCCTCGCCATCATCCTCGGTGATGGCGTCGAGATATTCCGGCACGCCCTGCAGCTTCAGATGCGCGACGATCTTCTCGACCTCTTCATCGGCGACGAACGGGCCGTGCACGCGCTGGATGCGGCCGCCGCCGGCCATGTAGAGCATGTCGCCCATGCCGAGCAGCTGCTCGGCGCCCTGCTCGCCCAGAATGGTGCGGCTGTCGATCTTCGACGTCACCTGGAAGGAGATGCGGGTCGGGAAATTGGCTTTGATGGTGCCGGTGATGACGTCGACCGACGGCCGCTGCGTTGCCATGATGACATGGATGCCGGCGGCGCGCGCCATCTGCGCCAGGCGCTGCACGGCACCTTCGATGTCCTTGCCGGCGACCATCATCAGATCAGCCATCTCGTCGATGATGACGACGATGTAGGGCATCGGCTCGAGGTCGAGGTTCTCGGTCTCGTAGATCGCCTCGCCGGTCTGGCGGTCGAAGCCGGTCTGCACGGTGCGCGAGATCTTCTCGCCCTTCTTGTCCGCCTGGCTGACGCGGGCGTTGAAGCCGTCGATGTTGCGCACGCCGACCTTGGACATCTTGCGGTAGCGGTCCTCCATCTCGCGCACGGTCCATTTCAGCGCCACCACGGCCTTCTTCGGATCGGTGACGACGGGCGTGAGCAGATGCGGGATGCCGTCATAGACCGAAAGTTCCAGCATTTTCGGATCAATCATGATCAGCCGACATTCTTCCGGCTTCAGCCGGTAGAGAAGCGACAGGATCATGGTGTTGATGGCGACCGACTTGCCCGAGCCGGTGGTGCCGGCGACAAGCACGTGCGGCATCTTGGCAATGTCGACGATGACCGCCTCGCCATTGATGGTCTTGCCCAGCGCCAGCGCCAGCTTGGCCTTCGTCGTCTCGAAGTCACGGCTGGCCAGAATCTCTCTGAGATAGACGGTTTCGCGCTTGGCGTTCGGCAGTTCGATGCCGATGGCGTTGCGGCCGGGCACCACGGCGACGCGGCAGGCGATGGCGCTCATCGAGCGCGCAATGTCGTCGGACAGGCCGATGACGCGTGACGATTTGATGCCGGGCGCCGGTTCGAGCTCATAGAGCGTGACCACCGGACCGGGACGGACGGCGATGATCTCGCCCTTGACGCCGAAGTCCTCCAGCACGCCTTCGAGCAGGCGGGCGTTCTGTTCCAGCGCGTCCTTGGACAGGCTGGCGTCGCGCACCACGTTCTTCGGTTCGGAGAGGAAGTGCAGCGACGGCATTTCGAACTTTTCCGAGCCGATCAGCGATGTCTGCGCCTCGCGCTGGACGCGGGCGCCGGGCACGGGGCGCGCCGCCGGCGCCTCGACGCGGGTGGCTGCGTCGGAGCGGAACGGCTGCACCTTGGCGGTCGGCGCGCCGCGGCGTTGCACGACAGGTTCATCGTCGAAATCGGCATCCTCGCCTGGATTGTCGAAGCGGTCGTCGAAGATGTCGGCATCGTCGGGGTCGAGCGAGGCGCTGCGGTCATTGACCATGGCGGCGAAGAATTCGGGCTCGACGCGGGCGCGGCCATCCTGGCTCATCCGCTGCTCGGCAAACTCCGCCGATTCGACCCGTTCGGCGGCGCGCCGCCAGGCGGTGGAGCGCTGCTCCATCTCCGGCTCGTACTCGTCCCGCTCCTGCCTGCGGCGCAAGGCACGGCGGTGCATCCACGCGCGCAGCGACAGCCACCAATGGGTGATGGCGCCGAGCGCCAGGATACCCTCGTCGCCTTCGTCCTCGTCATTGTCGAACAACAGGTCGTCCTCGCGCGGATCGGCGGCGGGCTCGTCCTCCATCACGGCGAAGCCGTTCTTGCGACCGATCAGCGCCGAACCATGGGCAAAGAGCCACAGCGCGGGTGCGGCCAGCAGGATGGCGATGATGCTGGCGATCAGCCCGGTCGGATAGCCGCCGATGACGACGCCGGGGATCTTCAGCACCATGTCGCCAAACACACCGCCGAGGCCGGTGGGCAGCGGCCAGGTCTTGGGCGGCACAACGCAGCCGACCATGGCCGCGGCCAGCAGCGCGAAGCCGAACCAGGACAGCCCGCGCTTGGGCAGCCTGTCGACACCGCGCGCGGAAAACAGCAGGAATCCCCAGATGACCGTCGGAACCAGGGCCGCGACGGCGGCGAGGCCGAAGAACTGCATGGCCAGGTCGGAGAACACGGCACCCGCATAGCCCATGGCATTGGTGACGGTGTTGTTCGTCGCGTGGGAAAAACTCGGATCGGCGACATTCCAGGTGGCAAGGCTGGCAACGCCAAAGGCGGCCAGCGCGAACAGGCCGACGCCGACCAGCCGCCCGACCTGACGCCGCGCGAACGCCTGGATGCCGTGCCCCGTATCGGCCAGCGCAAGCGGTGCTGAAGCCCCTGAACGCATGCTCTTCCCCGTCTGTCATGGTCTCGCCGGGTGCGTGGCGCATTCCGGCAGATTCGGGTCTCAGACTATCGGTGGGAAGGTTAAGGGCGCATTAACTATAAGAGGTTGAGATGATCAAGCCTCGTTACCACTGGTTGAGCCGCTTGCTGCTCGAAGAATGGCGCCGAGTGTGGGCGAAGGGGGGTCGCCAATTTGGGTAAAGGCATGCAACCCGTCTTCCTTCGCGTGGCGGCACTGGCCTGGGCAGGGCTCAGTTTGCTGCTCGCTTTGCACTGGTTCGTCGAACTCGGCATGGTGGGCTTCCCGGACGGCTATGTGACGCCCTTCGCCAGAGCGACCGGTCCGCTGCTGCACATCCTCGCCACAGCCTGCCTCGGACAAGGCCTGTATTTTCTGTTCAGAGGTCTTTTCGGCAAGGGATTTGCAGTGCGAGGCCTCGGCCTGCGGGTTTTGATCGCCGCGGTCCTGACAGTGGCGCCTGTGCTGATCGTCAGGAATTGCCCGCATTCCCGGACATGCAGCAGCGCGTATGAAGCGCTGACGAACACCATGATGGACGACGGCGCCGGCGGATAGAGCTGCCGCCTGCCGAAACAATGGCGGACTGCCGGGCCCGCCATTGGTCGTTTGGAACAAAGATCGGGCCTCGGCCCGACCGGACAACTCCGTT
>NZ_RZOL01000201.1:0-11037 GCF_004022985.1 Mesorhizobium sp. M7A.F.Ca.ET.027.02.1.1
GATCATCGCGCTGGTCGGCGCCAACGGCGCCGGCAAGAGTTCGACGCTCGGCGCCGTCGCCGGGCTGGTGCCGGCGGCATCGGGCAAGGTGGTCTTCGACGGTGTCGACATCACCGGCCTGGCGCCGGAGGCGATTGCCCGCAAGGGCGTCGCGCTGGTTCCCGAAGGCCGCCGTATCTTCGCCAGCCTGACGGTGGCCGATAATCTGCGTCTCGGCGGCGCAGTGCATCAGCCGGCGGCCGAGGCAAGGCTGCGCGAAGAGGAGATGCTGGAGCTGTTCCCGATCCTGCGCCGCTACCACCGCGTCAAGGGCGGCAATCTGTCGGGCGGCGAACAGCAGATGCTGGCCATCGCCCGCGCGCTGATGGGCAAGCCGCGCATGATCCTGCTCGACGAACCTTCGCTCGGCCTTGCCCCGCAACTGATCGACACCGTCTTCGACCTGATCGCCGAACTGCGCCGCAAGGGCCTGACCATCCTGCTGGTCGAACAGAATGTGGCGCTGGCGCTCGAAATCGCCGACCGCGCCGTTGTGCTCGCCAATGGCGAGGTGGTGCTGTCGGGCACGGCAAAAGAACTCGCTTCATCGGACCTCGTCCGCCAAGCCTATCTGGGAGCTTAAGAAGCATGATCGCGCAGCAGATCATCAATGCGGTGAGCCTCGGCGGCGTCTATGCGCTGCTGGCGCTCGGGCTGGCGATCGTCTTTTCCATCGTCGGCCTCATCAACTTCGCCCATGGCGAGCTGATGACGCTGTCGGGCTATGCGCTTCTGGCCTCGCTGGTGCTGGGTTTTCCCTTCCCGGTGGCGGTGCTTGTCGCCGTCTCCTGCGGCGCGCTCGCCGCGGTCATCATGGAGCGTATCGCGTTCAGGCCGATGCGCGGCGCCAGCGTCACCAGCCTGCTGTTGACCAGCTTTGCCGTCTCCAGCCTGTTGAAAGTCGTCTTCCAGAACGGCATTTCGGCGCGGCCGCAAGCTGTCGCAATGCCCGGTTGGATGACCGGCGCCTTCTCCTTCGGCGATTTCACCATAGGCGTCGGTCCCAGCATCTCCATCGTCGTCTCCGCACTGGCGCTGATTGCGCTGGAAGTCTTCCTGCGCCGCTCGGTGACCGGCACGGCGATGCGCGCCGCGGCGGAAGATTTCGACGTCGTGCGCCTGATGGGCATTCCGGCCAGCCGCATCATCGCCACCGCCTTCCTGCTCTCCGGCCTGCTGGCCGGGCTGGCGGCTATGCTGTGGGTGGCGCAGCGCGCCTCGGTCGATCCGCTGATGGGCTTTACGCCGGTGTTGAAGGCGTTCATCGCCGCCGTCGTCGGCGGGCTCGGCAGCTTGCCAGGTGCTGTCGCCGGCGGTTTTCTGCTCGGCATCATCGAGGTGCTGTTGCAGGCGACATTGCCGGGAGCGATCGCCCCCTATCGCGACGCCATCGTGCTGTCGGGCGTCATCGCCGTGCTGCTGGTTCGCCCGCAAGGCCTGATCCCGGCGGTCCGCGCCCAGCGAAGCTGATCTATGTACAGCAAGCCTGAATTTGCGCCGCTGTCGCACGACGAGGTGTTCGGCCTGATCGAGGCCGCGGCCTTCGCCGCGGTGGTGACAGCGGGACCGCAAGGGCTCGTCGTCTCGCATCTTCCCTTCGTGCTCGATCGCGCGCGGGGTGAAAACGGAACTCTGGTCTCGCATCTCGCCAGGGCCAATCCGCACAGCACCTTGATCAGCGAAGGCAGGGAGACCGTCGCCATCTTCCACGGCCCGCATGGCTATATCTCGCCGTCCTGGTATCCGCGCAATCCGGTGCGCGACAGCGCGCCGACCTGGAATTTTGCTGTCGTGCATTGTCATGGGCATCCGGTGCCGCTCGACGAGCACGCCACCGCCCGGCATCTCCTGCAGCTTGTCGAGGTGCTGGAAAAAGATCGCGATGACCGCTGGCGCATGCGCGAGCTGGGACCTGGCGGCATGGAGCGGCGTATACCTGGTATCATGGGGTTTGACCTGCCGATCGGGCGGCTCGAAGCCAAGTTCAAGATGGGGCAGGATGAGCGCCTCTATGACACAGGCGGAGCCATCAGGGCGCTGGAGCAAAACGATCCGGCGCTGGCGGCGATGATGAAGGCGCACAACGCGTATCGCCAGGACTGACCGCCTGCATGCGGCAAGGATAAGAAAAAATGATCCCCAATCTCAACATCGTGCCCTTCGTCAGCGTCGATCATATGATGAAGCTGGTGCTGAAGATCGGCGTCGAGCGCTTCCTCGTCGAACTCGCCAGCTACATCGAGGATGATTTCCGCCGCTGGGAGCTGTTCGACAAGACCCCGCGCGTGGCCTCGCACAGCGCCGAAGGTGTCATCGAACTGATGCCGACCAGCGACGGCGAGGTCTACGGCTTCAAATACGTCAACGGCCATCCCAAGAACATGCGCGAGGGGCGCCAGACGGTGACGGCTTTCGGCATGCTCGCCGATGTCCACAATGGCTATCCTGTCTTGCTATCCGAAATGACCATCCTGACCGCGCTGCGCACGGCGGCGATGTCGGCTCTGGCCGCCAAATACCTGGCGCCGGCCGGCTCCAGCTGCATGGCGCTGATCGGCAACGGCGCCCAGGCCGAATTCCAGGCGGTGGCCTTCAAGGCGCTGCTCGGCGTCGACAGGCTGAGGCTTTACGACATCGACCGCACTGCCACCGAAAAATGCATCCGCAATCTCGCCGGTCTCGGCTTCGACATGATCGCCTGCGGCACCGCGCAGGAGGCTGTCGAGGGAGCCGACATCATCACCACCGTCACCGCCGACAAGCAGTACGCCACCATCCTCACCGACAACATGGTCGGCTCCGGCGTGCACATCAACGCGGTCGGCGGCGACTGCCCCGGTAAGACCGAACTGCACCGCGATATCCTGCTGCGCTCCGACATCTTCGTCGAATATCCGCCGCAGACCCGCATCGAGGGCGAGATCCAGCAGCTTGCACCGGATCATGGGGTGACCGAGCTGTGGCAGGTGATGTCAGGCGCCGTGCAAGGCCGGCGCGATGCCACCCAGATCACGCTGTTCGATTCGGTCGGCTTCGCCATCGAGGACTTTTCGGCACTGCGCTATGTCAGGGACCAGCTGCGCTCGACTGGCCTCTACCAGGAACTCGACATGCTGGCCGACCCCGACGAGCCGCGCGACCTGTTCGGCATGCTGTTGAGGGCGGCCCAGCATGGTTGAGATGAGCGTTGTTCAGCCAGCCGAGCCCCACATGGCATCCGGCACCACCACCAGCTTGCCGACGAAAGCCTTGGCGATGAAATCCGCCTGCGCATGGTGGAAATCGGAGAGCTTGTAGACGCCGCCAACCAGCGGCCGGATTTTCTTCGCCTCGATGTACCCAACGATGCGGCGGAAATCCGCACGCGTGCCCTGGCTCGAGCCGTGCAGCTGCAATTGCTTCAGGTACATGGTCCTGAGATCGAGCTGCACGACCGGGCCGGCAATCGCGCCTGCGGTAGTGTAACGGCCCTCGGGCCTGAGAATACGCAACAGGTCGTTGAAGATGGCGCCGCCGACGAGGTCGGCCACCACGTCGATCGGCTGGCCTCCGGTCGCCTCGTTCACGGCTTGCGGCAGGTCGGCAACACCACGGGTGATGACGGCCTCGGCGCCGATGTCGAGCACCGCCTGTTCCTTGCCCTTGCCGACGACGGCATAGGGAATGGCACCGCGCGCCCGTGCCAACTGCACGATGCCGGAACCGACACCGCCCGAAGCGCCGGTGACCAGCACGCGCTCGCCGGCCTTGAGCGCCGCGCGCTCCAGCATCTGTTCACCGGTCAGGTAGGCGCAGCAGAAGGTGGCGAGTTCGATATCGCTCATGTCGGTGTCGATGACATGAGCGTTCTCGGCCGGCACGGCCTGGTATTCGGCGTAACCGCCATCGCGGCCATGGCCCATATAATCGATGTCGGCGAGTGAATCGTCGTCGCGGTTGTAGATCGAGAAATCGACCATCACCCGTTCGCCGATACGGTCCGGCGATACGCCTTCGCCGACGGCGGCGACGATACCGACGGTGTCCGTGCCCTGGATGCGCGGGAAAACAAGCGTGTTGCCCTGGCGGCGCCATGTCGACACGGCGGCAGCGTCCTCCTCCGTGCCATAGGCGCCCTGGCGCACCCAGACATCGGTGTTGTTCATCCCGCAAGCGCTGACCTTGACCAGCACTTCACCGGGAGCGGGCCCGGGCACTTTCACATCGCTGCGGTAGACGAGTTTTTCCGGTCCGCCGTGCCCGGTGAGCAGCACGGCGGCCATGGTGGCGGGGAGGGTTCTGATCATGGCATTCATAGTCGATCTCAGAGATTGGCAAACACGCTCTTCACGGCATCGGCGGTCTTCGACACGACGATGTCGGCTTCCTCGCGGGTCAGGCAGAGCGGCGGCGCGAAGCCGAGAATATCGCCCTGCGGCATGGCGCGGCCGATGACGCCGCTTGCGGCAAGTGCCGTCGCCACCTGCGGCCCGATCTTGAGCGAGGCGTCGAAGAACACCCGGTCGTCCTTGTCGGCAACGAATTCCACCGCCGCCAGCATGCCGTCGCCGCGGACGTCCCCGACATTCGTGTGGCCGCCGACTGCCTTGGCCAACTCGGCGCGGAAATAGGCGCCGGTCTCCTTGGCATTTGTCACCAGGTCCATCTCGTCGATCAGTTCGAGATTGGCGACGCCGGCGGCGACGCAGATCGGATGCGCCGAATAGGTCCAGCCATGACCGAGCGAACCGAGCTTGTCGGAACCCTCAACCAGCACCTGCCACATCTTGTCGGCGACGATGACGCCCGACAGCGGGGCATAGGCCGAGGTCAGGCCCTTGGCGATGGTGATCAGGTCGGGCTTGATGCCGTAATGGTCGGAGCCGAACATGGTGCCCAGACGGCCGAAGCCCGTCACCACCTCGTCGGCGACCAGAAGCACGTCGTACTTCTTCAACACCGCCTGGATCTTTTCCCAGTAGAAGGCCGGCGGCGGCACGATGCCGCCGGTGCCGAGGATCGGCTCGCCGATGAAGGCCGCGACGGTTTCCGGACCCTCAGCCAGGATCATCTCCTCGAGCTTGTCGGCGCAATGCTGAGAAAATTGCTCCTCGCTCATCGAGCGGTCGGCACGGCGGAAGTAGTAGGGTGCCTCGGTGTGCAGGATCGGCGCGCGCGGCAGGTCGAAGGCGTTGTGGAACAGGTCGAGCCCGGTCAGCGATCCAGTCATCACGCCCGAGCCGTGATAGCCGCGCCAGCGCGAAATGATCTTCTTCTTCTCCGGCCGGCCGAGCACGTTGTTGTAGTACCAGATCAGCTTGATGTTGGTTTCGTTGGCATCGGAACCGGAGAGGCCGAAATAGACCCGCGACATGCCCTGCGGCGCGCGGTCGATGATCATCTTGGCCAGCGTGATCGAGGCCTCGGTGCCGTGGCCGACATAGGCGTGGTAGTAAGCGAGGTTCTTCGCCTGGTTGGCGATGGCGTCAGCGATCTTCTGGCGGCCGTAGCCGACATTGACGCAATAGAGCCCGGCAAAGGCATCGAGGCTCTTCCTGCCATTGTTGTCCCAGACGGTGACGCCTTCACCGCCGGCCATGATGCGCGTCGGGCTCTCGCCCCGCGCATGCGTGCCCATATGGGTCGAGGGGTGGAAGAAGTGGTCGCGATCCCAGGCGGCGAGTTCGTTGGACTGGTCGAGCATTCTTTTGACTCCTGACAAAACGGTGATTCCGGCGCAGCTTAAGCTACATCGAGGCAGAGATATTTGAGATCGGTGAAAGCCTCGAGTCCGTGGCGCGAGCCTTCGCGCCCGATGCCCGATTGCTTGACGCCGCCGAACGGAATCGGCGCGCCGGTGATCTTGACGCGGTTGATGGCGACCATACCGTAATCGAGGGCGCGGCCCATACGCTGCTGCCGGCCACCATTCTCGGTCACGACATAGGCAACGAGGCCATATTCGGTAGCGTTGGCGCGGGCGATCACCTCGTCCTCGCTGTCGAAAGCCGTCACGGCGGCGACCGGACCGAAAGTCTCCTCGCGCATGATCAGCGCTTCATCGGTGACATCGGCCAGCAGCGTCGGCTGATAGAACAGGGGGCCAGCCTGGTGCCGCTTGCCGCCGGTGAGGCAGCGCGCGCCATGGGTCAGCGCATCGGTGACCTGCTCTTCGACCTTCTTGATCGCGCGCTCATGCATCAGCGGGCCGATGTCGGTGCCATCTGCAAGGCCATTGCCGGTTCGCAGCGCCTCGATGCGCGCGGTGAACGCGGCGCAGAAGCGATCGTAGATCGGACGCTGAACATAGATACGGTTGGCGGCGAGGCAGTCCTGGCCCGACGTGGCGAATTTGGCGTCGATGGCGATATCAACCGCCTTGTCCAGATCGGCATCGGCAAAGACGATCAGCGGGGCATGGCCGCCAAGCTCCATCACCAGCCGTTTCATGGTCGGCGCGCTTTGCGCGGCGATCAGCCGGCCGATCTCGGTCGAGCCGGTAAAGCTCATGGCGCGAACGCGCGGGTCTTCGCACATCCGCCCGACGATGGTCGAAGCCTTGCCGGTGATGACGTTGAAGACGCCAGCGGGCAAGCCGGCGCGTTCGCCGAGCTCGGCCAGCGCCAGCGCCGACAGCGGCGTTTCCGAGGACGGATGCGCAACGATGGTGCAGCCGGCGGCAAGGGCTGCCGCCGCCTTGCGGGTCAGCATCGCCGACGGAAAATTCCACGGCGTGACGACGCCGACGACACCGAGCGGCTCGCGCCGAACCATCATTTCGGCGTTCGGCAGATGGCTGGTGACGCTCTCGGCATTCAAGCGTTTTGCTTCTTCGGCATACCATTCGACGAAGGAAGCGGCATAGTCGATTTCGCCCAGCGACTCCTGCAGCGGCTTGCCCTGTTCCAGCGTCATCAGCAGAGCGAGGTCTTGCTTTGCAGCGATGATCAACTCGAACCATTTCCGCAGGATTTTCGAGCGCTCCTGCGGCAACAGCGCCCGCCACGCCGGGAAGGCGCGCGCGGCGACATCGATCGCCTTCGTCGTCTGCCGGCCGTCGAGCGCGGCGACGAAAGCGACTGTGGTGCCGGTGGCCGGGTCGGTGACTTCGAAGCTTTCGGCGGCCTCGCTCGCGGTCCAGTGGCCATCGACATAGGCGAGTTCACGCAGCAGCCGGCGGTCGGTCAGGCGGTCGAGCGCTTCATGGCGATGCGAGCGGGCGAAATGCGCGGACATGGTCGAGACCTCCCGGTTCGGACTGATACGGGAAGACTATCCGCCCGATGCAGATAGAGAGGCTGTTTGGATGCCTTGAAGTAGAGAGACTCTCTCTATTGCGTCGCCTCGGCAGACGATCTCTCCGGCCTTAAGCCGACGCCGGCAGCAGGTCGGCTATAGGCAGCGCGATCTCGTCCTTCACCGTCTTGATGACGATGTAGGTGAAGTACCGATCGATGCCGATTTCGCGGTCGAGCAAGCCGTCGACCAGCCGCTGATAGGCGTCGATGTCGCGCGCCATCACCTTCAGCACATAGTCGACGCCGCCGCCCACCGACCAGCAGGCGACGATCTCTGGGATGTCTCGGATGACGCGCTCGAAGCGGTCGAAATCGGCCTGGCGGTGGTTGGCCAGCGTCACCTCCATCAGCACGGTGGCGACGGGTGCGACGACGCGCATGGCGATCCTGGCATGATAGCCCGAGACGATGCCGGCCTTTTCCAGCTTGCGCAGCCGCATCCAGCACGGCGTCGGCGACAGCCCGACCTGATCGGCCAGCGCCAGCTTGGTGATGCGTCCGTCGCGCTGGATGGCGTCGAGGATTTTCAGGTCGATCGGGTCGAGTTTCGCTGATGTCATCAGAGCTCACTTTTCGTCCGAGTACCATGACGGCGCATTATTTCGATTGTCAATTGCACTGATTTCGATCTCTAATAAGTCATGACATTGTGGCAACCCGATCCCGCACTCATCAGGCGGCCGGCATATCAATCGCTGGCCGACCAGTTCGCGCGCGCCATCCATGACGGGCGCCTTGCCAATGGCGCGCGGCTGCCGACCCATCGCAGGCTGGCCGACGATCTGAAACTTTCGGTGCAGACGGTCAGTCGCGCCTATGAAGAGCTAATCCGTCGCGGCCTGATTTCGGGCGAGATCGGCCGCGGCAGCTTCGTCCAGACGCAGCGCCGCGAGCCGGAGCCGCCCTACCTGCCGGAGCGGCTCGGCGAAGTCATCGACCTGTCGATCCTGAAACCGGTTTGTGAGCCGATGCATCTGGAGCGGCTAAAACAGGCACTGGGCTGGCTGGCTGAGAACCTGCCGTCGAGTTCAGCACTTTCGTTCCGGCCCAACATGGTGTTTCCGCGCCACCGCGCGGTGGCGGTCGAATGGCTGAGGCTTTGTGGCCTCGATGCATCGCCGCAGAACGTCAGCCTGACCAACGGCGCCACCGCCGGCATGACCGTGGCGCTGATGAGCGTCGCGCCGCCGGGCTCGACGGTTGCCACCGAGGCGATCGGCCACCACACGCTGGTGCCGCTGGCGCGCTATCTCGGCTTCAATCTGGAAGGCCTGCCGATCGACGATAACGGCCTGATCCCGGAAGCGCTGGACGAGGCCTGCCGGCTTTCCGACATCCGCGCGGTCTTCGTGCAGCCCTCGGTGATCAACCCGACGGCGACCCTGATGGATGCGCGGCGGCGAGAAGAGATCGCGGCGGTGGCGCGCAAGCACGACATCGCCATCATCGAGAACGACGTGCTGGGTCCCCTGGTCGAGGACCGGCCGCCGCCGGTTGCCGCGTTTGCGCCGGAGCGTACGCTCTACGTCACCTCCTTCACCAAGATCGTGGTGCCCGGCCTGCGCATCGGCTATCTCGCGGCGCCCGACCGCTATGTCGCCGCCGTCGCCAACCGGCATCTGGTTTCGAACTGGATGGCGACGCCGATGGTGGCGGAGATTGCCACCAAATGGGTGACGGACGGCACGGCGATAGAGCTTGTCCACTGGCAGCGTGCGGCATTGCGGCGCCGGCTGGATATCGCGGCGCAAGTGCTGGCGGGCGTCGACTATCGCGCCCGGCACGACGGGCTGCATGTTTGGCTGCAACTGCCGGCCGATCGTGCCGAGGAAAGTTTTGTCGCCCAGGCTCGGCTGCAGGGCGTGGCGATAGCGCCCGGCGCATCCTTCCGCATTTCGGATGCCCCCTGGCATCCGGCGGTGCGCATCTCGCTGGGCTCGACCACCGAAGGGGAACTGCGCGCCGGCCTTGGCGTTGTTACCAAGCTTTTGCTTGGCGATCCCGAGCATCTGCTGCTTGCGATCTAGGCCGGAAATGCTGGGAAATTGTGCAGAATCAGAATAATTGTCATGATATTATTTTACCAATTGACATGATTTGGCGCGTTCCGCATCGTTAAGGGCATAGGCTTCTCCAAGACGGGGAAATTCATTTGTCCGCATCAGCGCCCATCATCAAGATCGACGGCATCTCGAAGAGCTTCGGCAGCTTCAAGGTGCTGGACGGGCTGTCGATGCAGGTCATGCCCGGCGAAAAGCTGGCACTGATCGGCCCATCGGGCTCTGGCAAGACGACGATCCTGCGCATCCTGATGACGCTGGAGCGCATCGATGGCGGTCATATCCAGATCGACGGCGAGCAACTCTACCACATGGAGCGTAACGGCCAGTTGCTGCCCGCCGATGAGCGGCACCTGACAAGGATGCGCCAGAAGATCGGCATGGTCTTCCAGCTGTTCAACCTGTTTCCGCATAAGTGCGTCATGGACAATGTCACGTTGGCGCCGATGCTGACCAAGGGTACGTCGCGCGCCGCCGCCGAAAAGCGGGCGATGGAACTGCTTGAGATGGTCGGCATGGCCGACAAGGCCAAGAACATGCCGGCACAGCTTTCCGGCGGGCAGAAGCAGCGTGTGGCGATCGCCCGGGCGCTGGCACTGTCGCCGAAGATCATGCTGTTCGACGAGGTGACGTCAGCGCTCGATCCGGAACTGGTCGAGGAGGTGATGAACGTCATGCGCAAGCTGGCCGCCGAGACCGACATGACCATGCTGCTGGTCACCCACGAGATGGGCTTTGCCCATGATTTCGCCGACCGGGTACTGTTCTTCGATCGTGGCAGGATCGTCGAGGAGGGCAAGCCCGACGAGATTTTCCGCAATCCCAAGCAGGAGCGTACGCAAGGCTTCCTGAAGAAGATCATCGCGGCCGGACATCGCGTCTGACCGCAATGCCCAGGGCGACGAAGTCGTCCCGAGGTGGCGAGGGCCGCCCCGTAACAAAGCAAGACAAGAAACAAGGAGTTGGGAACAATGAAGAAGAAACTTGGCATTCTGGCTGGCGTCGCCAGCCTTACGCTGGCGGCGGTGCTGGCCGCCTCGAGCGTGGGTTCGGCCGATGACAGCAAGCTCGAACAACTCAAGGCGCAAGGTTTCGCTCGCCTCGCCATCGCCAACGAGCCGCCCTACACGGCGGTCGCCGCCGACGGCAAAGTTTCGGGTGCCGCGCCCGATGTGGCCCGCGAGATATTCAAGCGGCTCGGCGTCGCCGACGTCGCCGCTTCGATCTCTGAATATGGCGCCATGATCCCCGGCCTGCAGGCAGGTCGCTTCGATGTCGTCACCGCCGGCCTGTTCATGAAGCCGGAACGCTGCGCCGCCGTCGTCTATTCCGAGCCGGTGCTTTGCGATGCCGAGGCGATGTTGGTGAAGAAGGGCAATCCGAAGGGCTTCAAGAGCTATGAGGATGTCGCCAAGGATACGACTGCGACCATCGGCGCGCCGGGCGGCGGCACCGAGGAGAAGCTCGCGCTCAATGCCGGCGTGCCACGCGATCGCGTCATCGTCGTGCCGGATGGCCAGAGCGGCGTGAAGATGCTCCAGGATGGCCGCATCGACGCTTATTCGCTGCCCGTCCTGTCGATCAATGATCTGGTCAAGAAGGCCAACGATCCGAACCTCGAAGTCATCGCTCCGGTGCAGGGCGCACCGGTCTATTGCGAC
>NZ_RZOL01000202.1:0-10944 GCF_004022985.1 Mesorhizobium sp. M7A.F.Ca.ET.027.02.1.1
AGACAGATGCGGAGATGCTGAGCCCCTACGAATTCTGGCAGTACTGGCGCAACACCGAGGATGCCGACGTCGCGCGCTTCCTGAAGCTCTACACGACGCTGCCGCTGGACGAGGTGGCGCGGCTCGAACGGCTCGGCGGATCCGAGATCAATGAGGCCAAGAAGATCCTCGCCACCGAGATCACCGCCCTGCTGCATGGCCGTGCAGCCGCCGAGCAAGCCAGCGATACGGCGCGCAAGACGTTCGAGGAAGGCGCGCTCGCGGAGTCGCTGCCGACCGTCGAGGTCGACAAAACGGTGCTTGAAACCGGCGTCGGCATCCTGTCGCTGCTGGTCACCGCCGGACTGGCGGCATCGAACGGCGAAGCGCGGCGGCATGTGCAGGGCGGTGCCGTGCGCCTGAACGACGAGCTGGTGAGCGACGAGCGCCGCTTGGTGACTCCTCAGGATTTGAGTCCGGAAAACGTCGTAAAGCTTTCTCTGGGCAAGAAAAAACACATTCTGATACGGCCGATTTGAGCTCGATCACCGATACTCAAAAATCGACCTGAATATTCCGGGCGCGATCACCGACAGCGGATTGATGTCCAGCAGCGGCTTGTTGGCATTGCCTTTGAGCCGGTAGGTGACGCCGATCAGGCCACGGTCACGGCCATTGCCGAGCAACGCGCCAACGATGGGCAATTCGCCGAAGATGCGATTGAGGCCATAGACCGGCATGAATGTGCCGGTCATGTCCATGTTGTTGTTCTGGTCGTAGAGCGTGCCCTGGAACGTCGTGCCGATGCGCGGTCCGCGCAGCACGCCATTGGCCAGTTTCAGATAGCCGCTGCCCTTGTCGATCTCGGCGTAACCGCGTTCGAACTTCACCCGCGACGTATCCAGCTTGCCTTTGACCGCCTGATTGAGGCTGCGGTTGTCACCGGCCGGCGTGGTCGAGACGATGGAGGCCAATTTCGGTTCGTTGACCACGAAAAAGTTGCTGGTGTCGACCTTGCCCCTCAGCGATCCGTCGCTCGGCCCCGCAAGCGCCAGGGTGATCGTTCCGCCTTCCATATGCTCGTAGATATTGAGGAATCTCAGGATGGCGCCGGCGTCCGCGGACTGCATGTTGAGCGCGCGCCGGCCGGCACCGGTGGTGTTGCTGATTGAAATGGCGGCGCCCGAACTTGCCGTGGCGCTGACCTTCAGCCCGTTCACTCGCGAACCGGCAGCACTGTAGTCGAGCTTCAGATTGGACAGTTGCTCGTCATGGAAACCGGTCAGCTGATCGACATCGGCGCTGACGGAAATGGCATCGGAACCGGTGGTCTTGGTAGCCGTGTCGACGTCCGAGGTGAACTGCTTGATCAGCGAGCGGGCATCGAGCGCGTTGCCCGATATGTCGACCGCATAGCCCTTGCCGGACCGCTTCACCGACACGGCAACGTCGTCGCCCCTGTTCAAGGTGACCTTGCTGAACCGCGCCGACGACAAGGCGCCATTGACCAGCACGATGCTGCCGTCGACGGAGAACGACTTTCCGTCGAGATCGAAGTCGGACAGCGTCGTGGTGTCGCCGGACTTGGTCATGACGAAGGTGACATTGGCAGGAACCCCTGCCCCCTTGCTCCAGCCGGCCCAGGGAATGTCCAGCCTGGCGTTGGTCAGATCGGCCGAGACGTTCTGGTCGCCGCCGCCGTTCTTGTCGATTGCCACCTTCACCGTTCCGGCAAGCAGCGGCTTCAGGCCGGGCATGGCGGCGGCGCGGATCTTGTCGTCAAGCACCAGAGCCACTTTGCGGCTGCGCGCCGGCCCGTCATCCCTGAGCGGCTCGACCAGATCGAGTTCGGCCGGAATGCCGTTCAGCAATGCCTTGGCGGAGATCACCGCCTTCTCCGGATCGACCGTGATCGAGCCGTCGGCATCCGTCACGATCTGGCCCTCGAAGGGCTTGGCCAAGGACATGCCGCTGTAGTCGAGCGACACCAGCCAATCGAGCTTCGAGGAGTCGACACCGGACTGCAGCGGAATATCCGCCTTGACGTGGCCGGTGACGCTGCCCGACAGGTCTTCCGGCAGGATGCCGACATGGCGCATGGCGTTGATCGGCTCGTAGGATGCGAGTTCGGCGACGGCCGACGCTTCGCCGTCGACGTCGATATCGAGCGCGCCGACGACCGGCGGGCGGTTGGCCGCCTTGACCGTCAGCGTGCCGTTGCTGGCCGCCACGGTGCGGCCGCTGGGCATGTAGACGGTGCCCGAGGATAGCGAGATATCGACATCGTTGCCGTGGAAACCGACGACGCCGACCGCGTCGCGTATCGGCGGGATGCGGCCGGCGGTGTCGAAGCGCGATCCCTCGATCTGGAAGCGGCCGAACACCTCATCGGCCGAAAGCGGCACGCCGTTGCCCAGGCGGCCCGGCACCACCTGGAACTGAAGGTTGGCGTCGACGACACGGCCGCCGAACAGATTGGCCAGCACCCAGAGCCGGGCATTGCGCGCCGAAAACCACGGCCACAGCTGCTTGACGTGAGAGACCTGCATGTCGTGGATGTTGAACGCCAGATTGATCCCCGGCACTTTGCCGTCGACGAACGCCACGGCGGCGGTGCCAAGCATCTCGCCGGAGCCGGCGGACCGGAGCGCGATCTGCTCGGCGACCAATTTGTGGCTCACCGTGTTGTAGACGCCGGCAATCCGGGCCAGGAAGGTGAGCGCCGGCTCGGGCGACTCCGAAGGCGCAAGCGACGATCCGTCGCTGGTCAGGTCGTAGCGATAGGAGGGTTCTTCACCCACCGCTCCGCTTGCCGGCTTCGGCCCGATCGAACCGGCGAAATCGAATGTCGAGCGGCCGGTCTTCAGCAGCAATCTGTCGACCTGGATCTTGTTGCTGCCCGCAACCAGCATCGCATTGATATCGACGTCCGCCGGCAGCAGTCCTCGCGTGCCGAGATCGAGGACAGAACCCGTCGACGACAAAGCGGCCGTCAGCCGCGATGCGTTCGCGCCGAACCCTTCCGATCCCGTCAGCTTCAGCGCGACGGTTCCCAGCTTGCCGGCAGCGGCCGCCATGTCGCCGGTATCGGCCAGATCGACGCTCGCATCCAGTGCCGTGACGCGGTGCGCCGCGATATCGCGGGAGGCGGAAGCGGCAACGGTAGCCGTCCTGCCGTCGATGTCCGCCGTGGACGAGAACTGCATGCCGCCCGGGCCCGACTGCACGACGGTGGCGTCGGTGATCTTGACGAGCTTGATCGCTCCGGTTTCGGGCAGCACGAATTCGACATTGCGAAGGTCGATCCGGCGCAGCGAATCCTCCCGCACGGCATCGAGTGCGTGGTTGATGTTTCCGAACACCGCGGCGGACAGCTTCTCCGGATCGATGAGGCCGTCCGCATTGCGCAGGCCGGCGGTCCAGTCGCCGCCTGACGGCATCGCCGCCACGACGATGCGGGCATCCGAGATCCTGGCGCTGGTCAGCCGCACATCTCCCCACAGCAGCGGGAACAGACGCACGCCGAAGCGCACGCGGCCGGCATCGGCCATCGGCTTGCCGTCCGATGTCTTCAAGCTGACGTCGCTGACCTGAAGCGCGATGAAACTCGAACCGTCGAGCGTGATGCGGGCAGGCCCGACCGCGACATTGACATCGATGCCCGCCAGTTTCTCAAGCGCCGTTTCCGCCTCGGTGCGAAGCCGGTCGGATCCGATGCCGGAGGCGCCAACCAGATAAACGAGCACGGCGGCCAGCAGCACGAAAGCGACCAGACCGGCGAACAGTCGCGACAGGATGCGAAAACCGCGTCCGATCGAAGCCTGACCGAGCGGCGGCACACGGCAGGCGGACGGAAAGGTCCCCAGGTCGGTGATCTCATCACGCCTGAACCGGATCTTCTCGTGCTGCGGTCGCTCCTGATCCACGCAATTTTCCGTTGTACGAACTCGATCGTGGACGAATCCCCGTCCGACACTATATCGGTGTGGCTTCGCGCGTAACCTCAAACAAGGGCATCGGTATGGCTGACCTCGACGTAGGCGATCTCGCGCCGCAATTCGACCTGCCGCGGGACGGCGGCGGATCAGTCAGCCTTGCCGCATCGTCCGGCAAGCCCATCGTGCTCTATTTCTATCCGCAGGACGACACAACAAGCTGCACGCAGGAGGCGATCAGCTTCTCGCAGCTGAAGCCGGACTTCGAGAAGGCCGGCGCCGTGGTGCTCGGCCTGTCGCCCGACCCCGTCAAGAAGCACGACAAGTTCAAGTCCAAGTACAATCTCACCATCGACCTCGCCGCCGATGAGGAGCGCAAGGTGATCGAAGCCTACCATCTGTGGGTCGAGAAATCGATGTATGGCCGCAAGTATATGGGCGTCGAGCGCGCGACGTTCCTGATCGGCCGCGACGGGCGGATCGCCAGGATTTGGCGCAAGGTCCGCGTCAAGGGCCATGCGGAAGAGGTGCTCGAGGCCGTTCGCGCGCTTTGAGGTTTTGTCGGCGAGGTTGGCCCGGTTTCCCTTACAACCATATGCACGCTTGGCGGGCGTTCGCTGCGGGCAAGCCGGCGCTGCAAGCCTTTGTTAACCTTAATAATGTGTAGTCAAGCTGTCGTGGTGTCGTAAACGAAAGCTTGGTCCCGTGAACGCAACCGGTCAGTCCGCAGTCTTCGGCAGGCGTAAGGAGCCCCATACGGTCATCATCGCCCGGGGCAACGAGATCAGGCATTTCACGATCCGACCGTGGCTGGCGGCCTTTATCGGCTCGGCGCTCGCCGCCATTGCCGTCGGCTACCTCATGGCCACCTCCTATCTGGTGCTGCGCGACGATCTGATAGGCGCCACCACGGCGCGCCAGGCGCGCATGCAGCAAGCTTATGAAGATCGCATTTCGGCGCTTCGCGCCCAGGTCGACCGCATCACCAGCCGGCAGTTGCTCGACCAGCAGCTGATGGAAACCAAGGTCAGCGAACTGCTTGAACGGCAGAGCCAGTTGAGCCAGCGTCACGGCCGCCTTGGCCCGCTGCTCGAACGCGCCGAGAGCGAGGTCGGGGCAGCGCCGGCCGAAGATCCGGCAGCGGTTGCGAAGCCGGACAAACGCGCCGAAGTGACCGGCAGTATCAAGGAGCCCGCGCGGAACTATGCGGTCGCCAGCCTGAGCGCCGGTCCCGGCGCCGGCGACACAAGGCCGTTCTCGCTGTGGTCGACCCGCTCCGATCCGCTGCCCAACGATTCAGCCGCCGATCGTGCCGACAAGCTCTTCGTCTCGATCAACCAGTCGCTGAAATCCATAGAGAGCGACCAGTTGACCCGCATCAGCACGCTTGCCGACAATGCCTACAAGAGCGCCGATGCCATTACCCAGGCGCTCGAGGCGGCCGGACTGCCCGTCGACAGCGACTTTGGCAAGGGCGACAGCGATGTCGGCGGACCGCTGATCCCGCTCGACAGTTCGATGATGTTCGACAGCAAGGTCAAAGAGTTGGACGAAGCGCTTGACGCCCTCGACCATCTCAAGAAGGAAGCGCGCCAGCTGCCGCTGACCAACCCCGCACCAGGCCACTCCGTCACCAGCCCGTTCGGCGTGCGCACCGACCCGATCCTCGGCACCGCGGCACTGCATTCCGGCATGGATTTCAGGGCCCCGATCGGCATGGCCGCCAAGGTCACCGCACCCGGCACCGTCACCAAGGCCGGCTGGAACGGCGGCTATGGCCGCATGGTGGAAGTCGACCACGGCAATGGCTTTGCGACACGCTACGGGCATCTCAGCGAGATCGACGTCACCGTCGGCGAGAAACTGGACGCCGGCGCCGTCATCGGCAAGACCGGCAGCAGCGGCCGCTCGACCGGCCCGCATCTGCACTACGAAGTCCGCCACAATGGCGAAGCGATCGATCCCTTGCGCTTCCTCACGGTCGGCAAGAAGGTCGCGCAGTATCTGTAAGCGATCCTGGGCTCCTGCCCCATGCGCCGATGACCATCATGATGGCTGACTAAGGCGCTTCCATCGACAGAAACGCCGTCGCTGCCGCAACCAGGGTGATCGCACCGACCTTCAACGCGGCCTCGTCGACACGAAACCGGGCGTGATGGAGCGGAAAGACCGATCCGATCTCCTCGTTTCGGATTCCCAGCCGAAAATAGACCGAAGGACGTTTCTCGCTGTAGTAGCCAAAGTCGTCCGCGATGGTCCATCCGGGCGCGCTGAGGACGTTGTCGGCACCGATGCAGGCCTTGGCGCTGGCGGCAATCAGCTCAGTCATCTCGACATCGTTGACGACACCCGGTTCGCCCTTGTGGATGTCGACCTCGACACGCGCGCCGTGGCTCGTCGCCGTACCCTCGGCTATCGTACGAACACGGCGCCAGGCCCGCTCGCGGGTTGCATCGCTGCCGCTGCGGATGGTGCCTTTCAACGTGACCTTGCCGGCGGTGACATTATAGGCGTTGCCGCCATTGATGGCCGTCACGGAAATCACCAGCGGGTCGTACGGGTCGATCTCGCGCGAAACGATCTTCTGCAATTCGCTCACCAGGGAGCAGGCCACGGCCAACGCATCGACACCTTCATGCGGTTTTGCCGCGTGCGCGGCCGAGCCGATGACGACCACATCGAACGTGTCACAGGCCAGAGTGTATGGACCGAAGCCGACGGCGATCTTGCCGGACGGCGTGTAGGGATCGACGTGGACGCAGATCGCGGCGTCGATGTCGTCCAGAAGCCCCTCTTCCACCACCCGCCTGCCGCCCGACGGTT
The DNA here is from genome assembly GCF_004022985.1 of Mesorhizobium sp. M7A.F.Ca.ET.027.02.1.1. Taxonomy (NCBI): domain Bacteria; kingdom Pseudomonadati; phylum Pseudomonadota; class Alphaproteobacteria; order Hyphomicrobiales; family Phyllobacteriaceae; genus Mesorhizobium; species Mesorhizobium sp. M7A.F.Ca.ET.027.02.1.1. The sequence goes on from NZ_RZOL01000202.1 coordinate 6,738, forward strand.
CGTCTTCCTCGGCCGGCTGGAAGATCAGGCGAACGGTGCCGCCAAAACTGTCCCGCGACCGGTGAAGATGCGCGGCCACTGCGAAAGCCATCGATGCATGGGCGTCGTGACCGCAGGCATGCATCACGCCTGGATTCGTCGATGCATAATCGACGCCGGACTCCTCCTCGATCGGCAAGGCATCGATGTCGGCGCGAATGGCGATCTTTCGATTTGACGGCTTGCCGGTGCCGACAATATCGACGGCAAGGCCAAAGCCGGCAACGTCGCGAATGTCGGCAATTCCCTGATCCACGAGCATCTGCCTGAGATAGCGCTGCGTGCCGGCCTCCTGGTTCGAAAGCTCGGGATTGCGGTGCAGATGGCGGCGGACCTCGATCATCCGATCGAGAATTCCGGCGTCGATATCGGTCGTCACGGTTTTCGCAACACCATCCGCCGTGGCCGAACCCTCAGGATTTGACATGGATCTCTCGCGGGAACTTCGTCAGGGTCTCATGGCCGGTTTCGGTGACCAGGATGGTCTCGCTGATCTCGATGCCCCAGCCATCCATCCACATGCCGAGGATGGAATGAACGACATTGCCCGGTTCAAGCACGGTCTTGTCGCCCGGCCTGAGGCTGATCGTATGCTCGCCCCAGTCCGGCGGATAGGCGACGCCGATGGAGTAGCCGATGCGCGATTCCTTCTTCAGTCCGTAGCGCTGGATGACCTTGCGCCAGGCGGCTTCGACGGCTTCGGCTGATGTTCCTGGCCTGACCGCGTCGAGCACCGCATCCATGCCCTCGATCACCGCTTTTGCCGTGTCCGAAACATTTGTCGGCGTCTTGCCAAGCTGCATGGTCCTGGCGAGGCCGGCGGCATAGCGGCGGCAGACGCCGGCAAGTTCCAGCGCAATCGTCTCGTTGTCTCCGAACCGCCTGTCGCTCCACATGATGTGCGGCGCCGAGGCATTCTCGCCACCGAGGATTGTCGGGGGAAGAGCGGTGATGTCGCCGGCAAAATCCGGGCTGCCCGCAATCTGCGCCGCCTGGATGGCGGCGATGGCATCGCACTCGCGAACACCCGGTGCGATCACCTCGAAGGCCCGCGTGACGGCCGCTTCGGCCAAGATGGACGCCTTGCGCAAATACGCGATCTCGGGCGCCGATTTGACCGCGCGGATCCAGTTCACCAGCAGGTCGGCATCGTGCCATTTCGCATTGGGCAGTCCCGCGACAAGCCGGGCATGCCCTTTCGGAGAGAAATAGTAGGCTTCGAGTTCGATGCCGATATGCTGCTACCCCAGCCCTTCGAGACGATCCAGTTCGCGATCCAGTCCATGGGATGGCGATCGACGCGCTGAACATGATCTTCCGGAAAGCCAACCACGTTTTCCGGTTTCATCCAGGCGGTCAGAAGACCGCCGGCCGCATCCATGGCGCGCCCGATCCAGACCGGCTCGACCTCCTCGATTGGAACCAGTACCACCTGCGGCGTGTAGAACGACCAGCCATCATAGCCGGTGATGTAATGCTGGTTGGCAACGTCGTTGACGACAAGGAGCTCGAGACCGCGCTTCGCCATCTCGGTGCGGATCTTGCGAAGCCGCTGTTGGTACTCGTCGCGGGCAAACGGCAATTCGATCATCTTTGCTCCATCTTTGTCAGATCAACGGTCGCGGGGTTCGCTCACCATTGAAGGGGTTTCGCCACGGCGGCAATCGGCCAGGGCGACGCGTGGGCAGGTCCTGAACCGAATAGGCCCTCCACGGCCTTCCCTGGAAACTTCGTCGTGAATTTATTTTTGAATTCCATTTGACTGAATAAATAAGCAATGCAAAGCTGCGCTCTCCTAAGGGGCGCAAGGCATGGCACTGCGGGGGACCAATCAGGAGTTCGGGCGGCCGTACAATCGGCGCATCGTGCTTGAGTCCATCCGCCTTCATGGACCGATCGCCCGCGGCGAGATCGCCCGGCGCGTCGGCCTCACCGTCCAGACGGTATCGACCATCGTTCGCGAACTGGAAGATCAGGACTACATCCTGTCGCTGCGCGAAGAGCCGAAGGGGCGCGGCCTGCCGCCGGCGACGCTGCGGATCAACCCCGAGGGCGGCTATGCCGTCGGCATCCACATCACTCCGCTTGGTATCAGCGCCGCCTTGATCAATCTGAGCGGCGACGTGATCGAGAGCATTTACCGCGAAGCGCCGAATGCGACGCCGGACCACGCCTTCGAACTGATCGGGGCGATGGTGGTGGAATTGACCAGACTGCGGGCTGGCGGGCGGGTGCTCGGGGTCGGCATGGCCCTGCCCGGCCCATTCGACGTGGAGTCCATGAGTTTCGTCGGGCCAACCACCATGACCGGCTGGAAGGATGTGGCGCTGCGCGAACGGCTGGCGGCCTCCACCGGATTACCGGCCTTCTTTGAAACCGATATGGCAGCGGCCGCCATGGGCGAGCGCCTCTACGGCCTCGGCGCCCAGTTTTCCGAATATTACTATCTCTATTTCGGCGTTGGCCTTGGCGGCGTCATGGTTCATGAGGGCAGCGCCTTGCGCGGCGCCTGGGGAAATGCCGGCGAGATCGGGCATATTCCCGTTATTCCGGGCGGCGAGGCTTGCCCGTGCGGCAACAGCGGCTGTCTCGAAAGATATTTGTCGCTCGAGGCACTCCGGCGCTGGAACGGCAGCGAGGCGGATTGGGTCGCCGAAGTCGCACCGATCTTTCACAACGCCGTCGCCGTCATCGAGAACCTGTTCGACCCGGAGACGGTCATCCTCGGCGGGCTAGCGTCCACCGACCTGCTCGAAATGCTGGCTGGTTCGGCCGGAGGCCTGCACAACTCCGTCTCGGCCCGCAAGGACCGCACGACGCCCAGGGTTGTGGTCGCGCGCGGCGGACAGCATTCCGTGCTGCGCGGCGCCGCCGCCCTTGCGGTTTCCGGGGTGCTGTCACCTCGCTTCGGGCAGATGTTCGCGGCCGAACGCGAACGCGAGCGCGACCTTCTCAAAGGCAGGGAGATTGCGGCATGAGTGAACCCCTGCTGGTGCTCGACAACGTCACCAAGAACTATGGCGCGATCGAAGCGCTCAAGGGGATCAGCTTCTCGATCGGCAAGGGCGAGGTCGTGGCGCTGCTGGGCGACAACGGCGCCGGCAAATCGACACTGGTGAAGATCATATCGGGCGGACTGGAGCCGACGTCGGGTCGCATGCTGTTCGAGGGCAAGGAATTCCTTGCCAAATCACCGGCCGAGGCCAAGGCCGCGGGCATCGAGACCGTCTATCAGGATCTCTCGCTGTGCACCAATGTCGACGTGGTCGCCAATTTCTTCATGGGCCGTGAGATCACACGCAAGTTTCTCGGCATTCCCGTGCTCGACGAGCACGCCATGGAAGCCGTCGTTGGAAAGGCGCTGGCCAATGCCGGCACCCGCATTCCCTCGCTGCGGGCCAATGTCGAGCATCTCTCGGGCGGCCAGCGGCAAGCCATCGAGCTCAACCGTTTCGTGCACTGGGGTGGCAAGCTGGTGCTGCTCGACGAACCGTTCGCCGCCCTCGGCGTCGAACAGACACGGCGCGGCCTCGACATGATCCGCCAGGTGGCGAACCAGGGCATCGGCGTCGTCATCATCACCCATATCATGCAGCAGGCTTTTCAGGTCGCCGACCGGATCGTGGTGATCCGCCAGGGCGTTGTGGCCGGCGATGTCGCACGCAATAAAACAAGTCCCGATGCGGTGATCAACATGATCACCGGTGAGACGCTTGCCGGTGCCGGACCGACAGGCTGAGGGACAAAAGAGGGGTCCGGCTTAAGAGGAGCGAACGACATGAAGCGAATACTTCTTGCTGTCTTCGGTATCCTTGCACTGGCCTTTGCCACGCTCACGCCGGCATTCGCCCAGTCCAAGGGTATCGTCTACTATATGGTGCCGACCCTGCTGGACGAGTTCCAGACCGGCTCGGTGAGCGCGCTGGAACTGTTCCTGAAGCAGACCGGCTACGAGATGAAGACGCTGAACGCCGACAACAAGACCGACGCCCAGCAATCGCAGATGAACGACGTCATCGCGCTGAAGCCGGCGGCCCGGGCCGCCTCGATCGACGGTTTCAGGGCATTGAAGTCGACTGCCGCCAGGATGATGGCCGCCGGCTTCAGCGCGATGACGTCGTTCATCTGCGATTGCTGGGCGTCGGTCTTGTTGTCGGCGTTCAGCGTC
>NZ_RZOL01000203.1:0-10883 GCF_004022985.1 Mesorhizobium sp. M7A.F.Ca.ET.027.02.1.1
GCGCGGCCGTCGAAGAAGGCATCGTTGCTGGTGGTGGCGTCGCGCTGCTGCGCGCTTCGGCCAACATCAAGGCCACCGGCGTCAACGCCGACCAGGCCGCCGGCATCAACATCGTTCGTCGTGCGCTGCAGGCTCCGGCCCGCCAGATCGCGGCCAACGCCGGTGCGGAAGCATCGATCGTTGCCGGCAAGATCCTTGAGAACAAGGGCGCGACCTTCGGCTACAACGCCCAGACCGGCGAATATGGCGACATGATCGCCATGGGTATCGTCGATCCGGTCAAGGTTGTCCGTACGGCTCTTCAGGACGCGGCCTCGGTCGCCGGCCTGCTCGTCACCACCGAAGCCATGATCGCGGAGGCTCCGAAGAAGGAGTCGGCTGGCGGCGGCGGCATGCCTGGCGGCATGGGCGGCGGCATGGGCGGCATGGGCGGTATGGATTTCTAAGAAGTCCATAAAGCACGCCCATCAACTAACATTGCTCAAGCCCGCAAGCGGGCTTGAGTGGCGGCATGGATTTCTAATCCAGCCCTATCAGCCTTCAGATACGGAAAGGGCGGCAGAGATGCCGCCTTTTTTGTTTTGCGCAGCGGCGGCGTGGCCTCTCAGACGGCGGCATCCAACGCCATGATCCTTCGGCACTCGTCGAGTTGATGGCCGAGGATTGCGTGATCGAAACACCGTGCCGGCGCCGGACGGCGCTCGTTTTGCCGGTCAAGCGGCGTGTGTCGGGCTTTGGACGGCGATCGCGACTCAGGCCGGCACGCGCTTCGATGTCGAGGAAACCTTCGTTGCCGGCGACCGGGCAACGATCCGCTGGCGCTATTTCATGGCCGACGGCAATTCGCTGCGCGGCGTCAACCTCATGCGCGTGGCCGACGGGCGGATCGTCGAAGCGATGGGCTATGTGAAGGGGTAGCGCGCCCGAGCAATTTCCCAAAGGGCATCGCCCGGAACAGCGCAACAAGGCGAGCGGATCAGCAAGACTGAGCCGCTTGCCGTGGCTCTACCGATCCGCCAGCGCCAGCTTCGCGCCGAGCATGACGAAGGCGCCGGCGAAGGTCCGGCGCATCCAGGTCAACACCATTGGCCGCGAGACGACGTGGCTGCGGATCGAGGCGGCGAAGATGCCGTAGCCGACGAAAACCACGAAGGTCAAAAGCATGAAGACGGAACTCAGCTCCAGCATCTTCGACAGCGCGTTGGGCTCCGTGGTGCTGACGAATTGCGGCAGGAAGGCGAAGAAGAAGATCGAAAGTTTCGGATTGAGCACGTTGACGAGGATGCCGGTGGCAATCACCTTGCCGGCCGAACGCGGCGTCACATCCTGGTCGACGCTGAGGCCACCATTTTCCTTGAGTGTGTTCCAGGCCATGTACAGCAGGTAGGCGACGCCGAGATATTTCAGCGTCTCGAAGGCGAGCGCACTGGTGTGCAGCAGCGCCGCCAGGCCAGTGATGGCAGCGGCCATGTGCGGGATGATGCCGAGCGTGCAGCCGAAGGCGGCGATGACGCTGGCTCGCGCACCGCGCGAGAGGCCGGCGCTCAGCGTGTAGAGAACGCCGGTGCCGGGCGAAGCCACGACAATCAGGGACGTCAACAGAAATTCGATGCTCACGATGGTTCCTCCGGCACCCTACCCAACCAGGAAGGTATCGGGCTGCGGGTCGGCGCACAAGCGGAGGCGATTGGAGATTGGCTACACCGGTAACCCGAGCGCCTGGCGTGCCATCAGGCACTCCTCGTCGCCGGGCATGCAGGCGCGACAGACGTCCGGCCGGACGTCGTAGATGCCGCAAGCGGTCGACTTGCCGATCTCGCCGGACAGCGCCGAGCAGCGCACGCCCTCGCAGCGCATGCCTGACAGGTCAGATGCGACATATTTTTCCGGGATACGGTCGAGCTGTGCGTCATCCTCGGTGGAAAAGCGCGGCCACTCGGCCGAATAGGAGCAGCAGGCACCGCAGCTTTGGCAATCGAAAGTGCCGTGTTGCGACGACAAAACGCTTGCGGCGGCCACCAGGGCGGACAGCCCCGGCGCGGCGGGGTTTTGATCGGCGTCTTGCGGCAAGGCGCTATTTCTTCTTAGCCGTCTTGCCCTTCGGCGAATCCGCCGGCGACTTGAACAGATCGGTCGCGGCCTCGGTGGCGTCGCCGGCTTTCGGCGCGGCAACCGGCTTGGCCGGTTTTGCCGCAGCACCCGAGGCTGCCGTCTGATCCTTGGAGGAGAATTTTATGGCCATGTCAGTCCTCGTCGGCGAAGCGCGATGATGGGGCGCGCGGATTGCGCAGGCGGCCGATCAGCGCCGAAACGGCCGTGATGTTCATTTCCTCGGGCGACCAGTTTTTCACCGCCTCGATGTGATGGGCCGCCAACTCGCGATGCGTGCTGCCGCTGTAGGCCGCGTCCTGATAAGTCACCCGCTCATGGGTCTTGGCGTCTTCGCGGACATATTCGATCAGGTAGTTCGGACATTCGGCGCGGCCACGCACGCCGACGCGCACCTGGGCATCACCGTGGGCACGCTTGCAGCGTTCGAGCTTTTCCAGCACACGCCTGACGAATTCGACCGGCTTGTCGAGGCCTTCGACCATATCGGCAATTGTTGCGTCGGCGGCGATCGGTGTTGGCGGTACGCGTTTGGTGGCCATCAGCGTCTTCCGGCCCGCTTCGGCAAAGCGGCTAGCGCGGCGGCGGCGGCCATCTCGTCGGCTTCCTTCTCCAGCCGCAATTCGCGCAGACGCGCGGTCTTGGCTTCACGTGCCTCGCTGACGGCGTCGCGCTCGGAATTGATGCGGTTGAGCGACATCGACTGGGTTTGCGTCTTGCTGAACAGGGACACGGCCTGATCGACGGTTGTCTTTGAACTGGTGGTCAAATCTTTCTCCTGTCAGGAGCCTGTGCCGATGGAGCGAGACCGGGTCTTCGGTCAGGATCACGCACAAAGCAATACGCGCGGCGAATTCAAATTGCTGGAGCGTCCCTTAGCACGTCCAGGCCGGCGCGCAGCGCACTTTCGGCGGCGAGGCCCGCAAAATGAAAAAGGCCAGGCACCGCCTGACCTTCCGTAAAGGCGCCGCGCAACCAGATGACATCCAAAAAGGATGCACCGGGGATGCACGAAACGCCCTTCTCATGCGCATGATATGCCGTGGAAACTCAGGTCTCCGCGGCCATGCGCCCGAATTCGCCACTCACCGGTGCCAGTACATCCGTGGTCACCGGGAGAGCTGAATTCTTTTTTCAGGCCGCCTTCAACTGGTCGGCGGACATCTTGCCCGACTTGTTGTCGCGGACCATCTCGTAACCGAGCTTCTGGCCCTCGACGATGTCGCGCATGCCGGCGCGCTCTACGGCCGAGATGTGGACAAAAACGTCGGCCGAGCCGTCGTCAGGCTGAATAAAACCAAAACCTTTGGTGGCGTTGAACCATTTAACTGTGCCGGTGCTCATGACGAACCCTTTCCATGGCAAATATTCGTTCGACGCCATGCGGATGCACAACGTCGTTTGTCCCGATTTTTGATGTGGGAAGTTCGTCAAAGGCGCGCTCGAAAGCGCGGATAACAAAAGTCAGTCAAACAAATATCGACGATTTGCTTATAGGCTTCTTTTGGCGCGCTGTCAAATTTGCATAAAGCCACAGCTGCGGAATTCTCCCAAACCACCTGGCCAAAACACCTGGCATGACGGCAGATCGGACGCCAAACAGCGCGCTTGCGCCAACTTGAGAAAAGTTTTCCGGCATCCAGGAACCATCTGCGCAGACGCGCATTTATTCGGTGTCATCAGCAGTTCATGAGAGCAATCGAATAACAGTTGATGGCAAAGACGCCCCCCGCACGATAAAAGGTGCGAGGGGCGTTTTCGTTTGGATCCTATTCGTCCGGACCGGGTTCCGGCCACGTCTCCCTGGCCGCCTCGGCATACCAGTGGCGCATCGCCGGCGTTGCCAGCACGGCGTCGACATAGGCGCGTGTATCCGGCGCCAGCGTGCCGCCATAGGTGTCGAAACGGGTGACGACAGGCGCATACATGGCATCGGCCGCGGTGAAGTGGCCGAACAGGAACGGGCCGCCCTTGCCGTATTTTTCCCGGCACTGGCGCCACAGCGCCTCGATGCGGGCGCGTTGCGCCTCGCCCTCGGCGTCGAGCGGCTTGTGGGCCTTGGGCCGACGCAAATTCATCGGCCAGCCATAGCGAACCTCGCGAAAGCCGGAATGCATCTCGGTCGCGGCCGAACGCGCCAGCGCACGGGCGTCGATATCGGCCGGCCAGAGCTTTTTTTCGGGAAACAGGTCGGCAAGATATTCAAGGATGGCAAGGGTTTCCCAGACGATCTTGCCATTGTGATTCAGCACCGGCACCTGACCTGTCGGCGACACTTTCGCCAGATTGTCAAAGGTTTCAGGCGTGCGCAGCCGCACGAAACCTTCCTCGAACGGGATCTCCAGATGCCTCATCGCCAGCCATGGCCGCAGCGACCATGAGGAGCAACACTTGTTGCCGATATAGAGCGTAAACTCTGCCATTTTTCTCCCCGCACGCTCGGCCATCCAATATCCATGGTCGACGTGTGTTCACAGCCTAGCCCACCAGCCTTGGCCCAAGGCGGCGGCCGCGCGACCTGATCTGCCGTCCGGGCGACGCCTGGAACCTAACCGACGCCGGCTCGTTAGCTACCCGCAAATGAATTCCCCTGAATTCAAAAATCCCAGGAGATGCGCAAAAATGGTGAACAAGGATCAGGTTGCGGGCGTGGCCAAGCAGGTCAAGGGCTCGGTCAAGGAAGCCGCGGGCAAGGCAACCGGCAACAGGCAGACCCAGGCCGAAGGCACGGGCGACAGGATCGCCGGCAAGGTGCAGAAGGCCTATGGCGACGTCAAGGACAAGGTCAAGAAGGCGCTCTGATCCGACATCGAGAAACGCGCTTTATCGAGGGAAAGGCGGCCGCGAAGGCCGCCTTTTTTCATGTGCTCCAGCCCTTGCTGAAAGCATTGGTGAAGGCAACCTCGCCATGATCGCCGGTCGCCTCGCCCAGCACCACGTCCATGCCGTCGCTGGTCACCCTGGCCAGCGCGAAACCGCCCATATAGGCAGCCTTCGGCTTGAACAGGTCGATCCCGTCCCTGCGATAGATCAGCGGCGTTTCGTGCTGGTGGCCGTGGAAAATGCCGACGACATTGTAGCCCTTCAGCGCCGCCAGCAACGCTTGCCGGTCGGCCTCGCTCCACCAATGCGGCGCACCGGTGCCGTCATCATCGAAGTGGCTCTTGGCGGCATCCCAGCGTTCCACCGAAAAAGTGTCCCAGCCATAATGCTGGAACAGGACGACCGGACGGCCGTCCGCCGCATAGGTCGCCAGGTCCTGCTTCAGCCATGGCAGGCTGCTCTCGGCGCTGTGGCCGGTATCGCCGGCGAACCGATGCGTCTGGATCAGATGCAGGCCGCCCCAGTCCCAGGAGTAGCAGTCGGTGTCGACATCATAGTCGGTGGCCGGCACCGGCGGCTTGAAGAACACGCCGGCGCGATGGTTGACCTCGACATAGTCGCGCAGTTCGCGCCGGTACCAGTCGACATGGTGCGGCGGCCCGTTCTGGTCGAGATCATGGTTGCCGAGCCCGACATAGACCGGCATGTGCACGCGATCCGGGCCGACGCCCTGGCTGTAGCGCTGGCTGAACTGGAGCAGTTGGGTGCCCTCGCTCGGCTGCGTGATCTGGCCGCCGCCATCGTCGGTGACGTCGCCGCCGACGACGAGGCCGAGCGGCGTGCCTATCTTGCCGGCGGAACGCAGGCCGGTGGCGACGCCATTGATCTCGGCCGGCCAGTCCTTGTTGCCAAGCGCATTCAGCACCGCCACGTTGCGCAGCAGCGCGGCGTCGGTCTTGCCTTCCTGCAGGCAGTTGGGACTCAAGCCGCTCGCCATGCGGCAGGCATGGACATCGGCGATGAACAGGAAGGTGGCGTCGATCGACTGGACGCGTTGTCCGGTCTGGCCGAAGGCCGGCCGCGGCAAGGCGCCGGCCGCGGCAAATCCCGCAGCCTGCGCCATGAAGTTGCGTCGAGAAAGCGATCCAGTCGAACGGCGATTCATCATCTGCTGATTCAGCATGGACAGCAGCCGGTCGTCCAGCGCCTCTGCGCCATCATCGACATGACGCCACGGGTCTGGCATGTCTCGCGTGCGCAAGCGGAGCAGAACGAAAAATGAAAGCCGCACCTATCTGCATGATCCTGGCCGCGATGCTGTGCGCGAGCACCGCGCATGCCGCCGGTTGCGTCGATGCCAAGTCCGCCAGGAAGGGTTTCGTTCTGGCGAGACCCGGCATCCACAGCGAATTTCGGCCCGTGGCCGGCGGGATGATGTCGGTTATCAACACCTACGAATCGCAATCGCCGCAAACCCAATATTTGTTCGCCGGCCTGATCGAGGTGTTTCGCGACAGCGACACCGGCCGCCAGGCCATGATCCCGTTTCCGATCTGCGAAAGCTGTTCCCGCTGAAGGCGGGGGCAAAGGCCACGATAGAGTTCGTCGAGTTGTCGCCGAACAAGCCGCCGAAGGGCACCAAGACGCTGAGCCTGATCGTCAAGGGCAAGGAGACATTCAGTCTGGGCGACTGCAAATACAATGTCCTGGCGGTCAAGGAGACCTTCAAGAACGGCGGCGGCGAGACGCTGGATTCATTCACCGCCCTTTATGCGCCCGATCTGCAAGCCGCGCTCGCGCGGCGCTACGATGAAGGCACCAGTTCGGAATCCGTCAACGGCTACGAGACGATCAAGCCGCTGGCCGAGTAGCTGAACCCGAGCCCGGCGTTCCCCACCTCGCCCTGCATCGCCTGAAGAACGCAGCGACGCAAATTCAAGGGGTTCTCGGCCGTGGCAGTATCCTGTTGCGTCGCCTGGCAACCAAGCCGCCCGGCGACGGCGCGCTGCGCTCCAGCCCCGCCAGGCAATCCCGCAGCACACCGGCATCCTGCGCCGTCTTGGCCATCGACATCGCCCCGGAATAGGCGGCGACCGTCAGCGCGGCGAAGCGTTCGGGGTCCGTGCCCTCGTCCTTGCCCGCCTGCTGGTCGGCACGCAGCTTGTCGGCAATCGCGCGCCGCCACCCGGCAAAAATCCCGGCAAGGGCAGTGCGAAAATCGGGATCGGCAAGCGACAGTTCGTGCGCCAGATTGTTGAGCGGGCAGCCGCGCACGAAACCCTGCTGCTCCAGTTCCGCCGCCACGGCCTCGAACACGGCGCGCACGCCCTCGCGCGCCGATGCCGCCGCCAGCACCGGCGCGATCCATGTCTCTTCGACCGCTGCCGCCACACGCTCGTCGATCACAGCCAGCGCCAGCGCCTTCTTGGTCGGGAAGTGGTGATGCAGCGCGCCGCCGCTGACATCAGCCGCCGCCATCAGATCGCCGATGCTGGAGGCATGATAGCCGCGCGCCTGGAACGCGCCCTCGGCGACATCGAGCACTTTCTTGCGCATGCTTTCAGGGTCGTTGATGCGTTTTCCCGGGCGCGGTTTTGGCTGGACGGTCATCTCTGCTGACATTGCCGAACTTTAGCATGTTGACAAAACAGGACAACCGGTCTGTTTTACAAAACAGGGCGATCACCCTGTTTTGGAGAATATCCGATGAACCTGCCCCAGAACGTCGCGACGAAACCCTCAGCGCTCGCTTCGCTCGTCGTCGAGCTTCGGCAATACACGCTGAAGCCTGGTCGGCGCGACACGCTCATCGGCATCTTCGACGGCAGGCTGATCGAGGGCCAGGAGGACGCCGGCATGACCATCATCGGCCAGTTCCGGGACCTCGATCGGCCTGACATGTTCGTCTGGATGCGCGGCTTCGACGGCATGGATGCGCGGAAAAATGCTCTCGCCGCTTTTTATGGCGGGCCGGTCTGGGCGGCGAACAGCCACGCGGCCAACGAGACAATGATCGATTCCGACGATGTGCTGCTGCTCAAGCCGGCGTGGCCGGGCGCCGGCTTCAACCTCGCGGGCAAGCAGCGGCCAAGCCTGGCCGACGATAAAAAGCCCATCCAAAACAAACCGCTGACCGGCATCGCTGTCATCGAGATTCATCATTTGCAGCCCGGCACGGAGGCAGATTTCGCCACTCGCTTCGAGATTGAGACGGCCTGCCTGATGACGGCCGACGCACGCCTGCTCGCCGCTTTCGTTACCGAGCATGCCGAAAACAGTTTTCCGCGCCTGCCGGTACGGGCTGATGAAAACGTCTTCATCAGCGTCATGGGTTTTGCCAGCACCGAGGCGCATGCCCGCCACCAGGCCGCCCTAGCCGCTTCTTCGGCATGGCAGGATTTTTGGCAGGCCGCGCAGCTCGGCCTGACCAAACAAACGGAGACTTTGCGGCTGTCGCCCACATCGCAATCATTGGTCGGGCGTTAGACTTCAAACGCCTTGAGAATGGCCTTCGCGACGAGGCCTGGATCTTCCCAATGCGGGTTGTGGCCACAGCTCTCGGCGCGAACGAAGACGGCTCCGGCAAGAGCGGATTGCAACGCCTGCTGGTGCGCCTCGCCGAACAGCGGGTCGCAGGCGCCGGCGATGATCAGCGTCCGGGCTTGCACGGCCCGTGCAGCATCGGTCAGGTCGGCGCGGCGGATTTCCTCGAGAATCGCGCGCCAGCGCGGGGTCGGCATCGCCGAGGCCTCTTGCGCCAAGCCGGCGAGAAAGGCTGCGGGCACGTCGGGACGACAGGCATGCCACCAGACATAGAACGGATCGGCCGGCGATATCGGGTCGCGCAGGGCCTCAACGCTCACCACCAGCGGATGACCCGGCGCGAAATCGGGCTTCAACGTGCCGGCCAGGACCACAAGCCCGCCGATCAGCTCCTTGTGTCGCCCTGCCAATGCGATGGCCACCATGGCGCCCAGCGAATGGCCGACGACGACCGGTCGGTCGAGTTGTAAACTCTGGATCAGCCTGGCGGTATCATCGGCAAGATCGGCGATGCCGCAGTTCTTGCCGGCCTGCGAGGCGCCATGGCCGCGCAGATCCGGCATGATCAGACGACGGCCGGCCAGATATGGCGCCAGAAGCGAAAAACTGCGGCTGGTGTCGGTGAAGCCGTGCACCAACAGCAGTGCCGGCTCGGCGCCTGATATCTCGACATAAGCGATGTCGAGATCGCCGACAGTGACGAACTGCTTGCGGCCGGCCCAGGCGTCCTGTTCCGGCAAAGCATCAAGCACCGCCGCCCTCACAGGCCGAGCTTTTCCTTGACCGCGGCAAGGCCGGGTTGGCCGTCAAAAGTGGTGACGCCGGCGAGCCAGGCATCGAGACGGCTCTTGTTGGCCGTGATTGCCTTCAGCGCGCCGTCCTCCGGCTTCATGCCGTCATTGATCAGATAGCCCATGCCGACATTCTCGAAATCGATGTCGAAGGCGAGATTCCCGAGGAATTGCGCGACGTTCGGGCATTGCTGCAGATAGCCCTTGCGCACCTGCGTCGTCACCGTCGCGGCGCCGAAGTTCGGGCCGAAGAACTTGTCGCCGCCGGTCAGGTACTTGAAGTCGTACATCGTGTTCATCGGATGCGGCGCCCAGCCCTGAAAGACGATGAACTGCTTTTCCTTGATCTCGTAGCCGACCTCGGAAAGCATGCCGGCTTCGCTGGACTCGACCACCTGCCAGCCGTCCAGGCCAAAGGCCGGATCGGCGATGGCGTCCATCATCAACTGGTTTGAACCGGGCTCGATACCGTACATTTTCTTGCCGAACTTGTCGGCGAATTTGTGCAGATCGGAAATGTCCTTGACGCCGGCGTCCCAGGCGTAGGTCGGGACGGCGAAGGTGTATTTGGCGCCCACGAGATTGACGCGCACATTCTCGACAGAGCCGTCCTTCTTGTAGGGCTCGTAATAGGTGACCATGGCCGGATCCCAGTAGCCCAGGAACAGGTCGAGGTCCCTGTTCTTCATGCCCTCGTAGATGACGTTGATGCCGAGCACCTGGCTTTGGGGCTCGTAGCCGAGCGCCTCCAACAGGATGTTGGCGACCCCCGTGGTGAAGGCAAGGTCGTTCCAGCCGGGTTCGGCCATACGGACCGTCCTGCACTCTTGGCCCTCGGCCGCCTGGGCCGCATGAGAGGCCAACATGAGGGCGGCCAAACAGACGCCGTTTGCAAGGATGCGCAACATTTCGGTTCTCCTCATTCGTGAAATTGACCAATTGGTCTTTTTATTGTCCCATGGGTCAATTCTTGATCTGAGCGGACGAAAATGTCAACGTGGATTCGAAATGCATGGACCAATCCCGTGAAACTCAAGCGTCTCAGTGAGATACGCCGCAAGGAGCTGCGGCAGGCGGCCTTCGTGGTTCTGGAGCGCGAGGGCATTGCCGGCGCGACCCTGGAAAAAGTGGCCGCCCAGGCAGGTGCCTCCAAAGGCATCGTGCTGCACTATTTCCGCAACAAGCAGGAACTGTTCGAGCACGCGATGCGCGAAGCCAATGCCGTCCTGTGCCAGGCGGTGATCGCGCGGCTTCGCCGGGCGCGTACGCCGATGGAGCGCATGGATGCGGTGATCGAGGGTAATTTCGAAGAGCATCTGTTCCAGCCGCCTCTGTGCCATGCCTGGCTGTCGCTCTGCGCCGAGGTGCCGCGCGACGAGAAGATGGCCCGTATCCAGCGGGTGATCCATGCGCGCATGCGCTCGAACCTGTTGTCGGGCCTGCACGGCCTCGCCTCGCCGGCGGATGCCGACGACATCGCGCTTGGCGTCACGGCGCTGATCGACGGGCTTTGGCTGCGGCTCGGCCTGCAACCGGGCAGCGTCTCGCGCGAACAGGCCGTCCGCCAGGTCAAGAATTATGTCGCGGGCCGGCCGGCCCGGCGGGAGCCCCGCCCCG
>NZ_RZOL01000204.1:0-10838 GCF_004022985.1 Mesorhizobium sp. M7A.F.Ca.ET.027.02.1.1
ATCCTGGCTGCTACCGGTGTTTGTGCTTGCCTGCGCAAAGTGAACGTGTGTCGGTATTTCGGAAATCGACAGCGTATGGCTTTGCTCGCCACCGCGCTCGCCTAGTGTGTGACCGCTCCCAACGTGGATCGGGATACGTCCCCTATAATCGGGCAGCGCGAAATTGACTTGGCCGTCACCGCCGAAAGTGGTTCCGAGCAGTGAAAATAGCGCCTGGTTCTGGTTGATCGGCAAAAGCTGCCCGTTACAGAGCGCCCAACCCTTGGGCGGGAAGACAAAGGACATAATCCTGATTTCCGATAGAAATGGCTCGGCCATGTCTCGCGCCCTCATTGGATATCAGAAGAATACACGGAACGACATAGAAGTCTACTTGGGTTTCTAACAAACCAAGTACTATTATAAAATAATAGACAGTATTTAAATAACGAGAGGCGCAGGAAGGCAGTGTATACCCAAAGTTGTAGATCGTCGCACCAAATGGTGGCCTTTCTACCTCATCAACGTAGCCATCATGGGAACGGCGGCGTGGCAAGCCCGGTAAATCCGCTCGTTTGCGCCGTCGCGGTAGATGCAGAAACAACTGTATTGCGGCCGTTCAGATAAGCGATCACGGCAGCAGTATCCATGGCGCCCCCAGCATAGCCGCTAAGGTTGATCGTCCCGTTGTTGCGCTGACGTACCCGGATGTCACCAGCCGCCATGGTGCCGCCAAGCGAATGCGTAAAGATGTTCGCGAGCGCGCCGGCGCCGCCTATGCTCAGATCGACGGATGCACCATTTCCCTCCGGGTCCGTGACGGCTGACTGGACGAGAATGCCAGCAACTGCATCTCCGGTCCCATCCAGTTTGATGTCAATCGCGTTGCCGGTTATCTGGGCCAGGATGCTGCCGGCGCCGTCCTGTCCGGTCTGGACAAGGATGGCGCGTTGCGTGCCGGCATAGTCGATGGAGTTGTTTTTGATTCCGACCCGCATGGCGCCGCCGCCGGCATTGAATACGGATATGCCATCCGCTGTCAGCCCGTTTGCGACCGTGATGGTATTGCTTTCAATTCGAGCGTCAAAAGTAAAGCCGTTGTCGAACGCCGACCCGAGCAGGCTCACCACGACGAAGTCGCCCGCCGCCGCGCTGCTCAGCGTGTTGCCGGTGGCGACGAGGCTCACATCGCTGTTGTCCCCGGCGCTGACGGACAGCTGATCGTTGTTGCTGCTCGAAGTGCTGTTGATGACGTTCAGGTTCATTGTGGAGTTGTCGAATGCATCGGCGACGATGCCACCGCTGAAGTTGTTGCTCGAATTGGCACCCGAGAAGTTGATCGTGGCGTTCGACGTTCCACGGATGCCGAACAGATACCCGCTGCCAAGCACGGCGCCAGTCGAGCTGCCGCCTGAAATCGTCAGCGCGAGCGTGCCGGACTGGGTCTGCAGCTGGAAGTTGTCGTCGCCGCTGCCTGTGATCGTGGTGTTGGTGACCGCGCTGGTGCCGGACATGTTGTAGAAATGGATGCCATCTTCGTCCGCTCCATTGCCCGCATTCGATATGCTGCTGTTGCTGAGCGTGAAGTTCGAAACGGTATTGCCGTTGATGCCTTGCTCGGCGCCGCCCGAAATGGCGATCCGGTCCAGCGTCGCCGTAGAGACGTTTTGAAGATGGATGGCCGCGTTGGTCGTGAGGTTGTCACCAGTCGAAAGCCCCGAATTGTCGGCATCGAGATCGTCGGTGCCGGCATTGGTGAAATTCATGTTCTTCAGCGTGATGTTGCTCGCGCTGATGAAACTGGCGCCGCGCCCGGTTGTGTTCTGAATTGTGCCGCCCGAGCCGGCGGTGGTGCCGACACCTGTAACGGTCAATCCACCCGAGCCCGTATTGTTGAGCACGATGCCGTTGGTGCCGCCATTCGCCGAAATGCTCTGGAAATTCAGCCCGCTGGCGCCGATATTCGTGTTGACGACGTTGAGCGCCGTGCCTGTGCCGGAGGTGATCGTGTTGCCGGTGCCCTGCACCGTCACCGTGCCGCCGCCGGTCGCGTTGAAGCCGTCGCCGCTCGTTGTGGTGATAACCAGCCCGCCATTGGTGAAGTTGATGGTGGCGCCGGGGTTGCTGGTCATGATGACGGCGGCGTTGACACCGGTCGAGAGCGTCTTGACCGCGCCGCCGAAGTTGATCGTGCCGCCGACGTTGCTGAGCACGGCAATGCCCAGCCCGCCGTCGTTGCGAGTGATCGAACTGGCGCTGTCGAAATTGACCGAGCCGCCGGCCATGCCGCGGATGTTGGCGACATTGCCGCCAGGGTTGGTGATGTCGACATTGTTCAGGTTGACGACCGCGCTGACGTCGTCATTGCCTGGCGTGCCCTGGTCGCCATCGACGACAAAGGCATTGTTCGCAGCCCCCGCGTCGGTCTGGATGGCGACATTGTTGAAGGTGTAGGTGCCGGTCGCATTGTTGGTCGAATCGCCGAGAATGGTGATGCCGGTCGTGCCCGTCAGGCTGGCATTGTTGACGGTGACGCTGCCCGCCGCGCCGTCGATCACAATGCCGGTGCCGCCGGTGTCATTGAGCCCGTTCGCCACGGCAGTGGTGAAATTCACCGAACCGCCGGCGGTGTCGGCGACGACGATCATGCGCTGGCCGGCGGTGGCTTGCGTGATCGTGCCGGCATAGGTGACGGTGGCGGTGCCGCCATTGACATTGAACGCGGTGCCGCTTGGGCTGGTGATCGAGGTGCCGGTGCCGAAATTGAACGTGCCGCCCGAGCCGTTGAGGATGTCGACGCTGGCATTGCCGCCATTCAGCGTCGTCGTGCCGACGAAACTGTAGATGCCGTCCGCATTGTCGAACTGCAGGCCGGTACCGTTCGTCGCCGACAGCGTACCAGTAGCGAAGTTGAGCGAGCCGCTGTGCCCGCCCGTGACGCTGACCAGGGTGGCATTGTTCGACTGGCTGACATTGCCGGTATAGTTGAGGTTGGCGGTGCCGCCGCTGACAGCGATGGTTGCCGCGCTGCCGCCGACCAGCGTGCCGGCGCCGAGATTGATCGTCCCCAACCCGATCACGTTGGTGAGGACGACGGCGCTGTTGCCGCCAGCGCCGTTGCTGGTCGAGGAAAAATTCATGCCGGTGGCCGCGACCGTGACGCCGCTCAGGTTCATCGCCACACCGGTGCCCGTGGCGATGGAGTTGCCCACGCCGGTGACGCTGATCGTGCCGGAGCCCGTGGCATTGAAGCCGGCGCCTGCCGAGGTCACGATCGCCAGCCCGCCGCCGCTGAAATTGACCGTCACCGGGGCGCTGTTGCCGGCAAAATCGACGCCAAGCCCGCCGCTGCTCATGCCGATGGCGTAGCTGGCGCCGCTGATGTTGTAGGTGCCGCCGGTGTTGGCGGTGATCGATATGCCGGTGCCCCCGCCGGTAAAGCTGTTCGAGGCGCCGGACACCGTCACCGTGCCGCCTGCATTGTTGTTCAGCGATACGCCCAGCCCGCTGGCCGTCAGATTGCCACTCAGGGCGACGAGGCCGGCGCCGGCAAGCCGGCTCTGGACATTCAGCGCCGGACTGAATGCGCCCGAATTGTTGACCGTGCCCGAATAGCTCACGGCAGCCGTGCCGCCGACGACATTGAACGACGCGCCCGTTGCGCCACTCAGCGCACCAGTTCCAAGTCCAACAATGCCCGTGACATCGGTCAGGCTGACATTGTTGATGCCACCGGCCGACGAGGTCGAATCGAGCGCGATGGTGGCGGCGACACCGGAGAGATTGATCGCTGTGCCGCCGGTTGCGTTCACCGTCTGGGCGGCAGCCGTAGCGGTGATGCTCATCGTGCCGGCGGTACCAAGGATGCCGGTGCCCGTGGTGGTGTCGACGGTGACGCCGCCGGTGAAGTTGATCGTGCCGCCACTCTGCGAAATGCCGACGCCGCTGGTCGTGTCGATGTTGGCGAGGCCGGAGATGTTGAGCGTACCGCTCGCCACCTGAATGCCGCCGCCGCTGGTCACGGTGTTGCCCAGCGTCATCGTGTTGAAGTTGAACGTGCCGGTGTTGCCGGCGTTGATTGCCATGATGCCGCCGGTCGCCGCCGCGGTGACGGTGGTGTTTCCGGTGACGGTGAACGTACCCGCGACGCCGTCAAAGATGATGCCGCCGCTGCTGCTGCCGGTGGAGGTGACGGTGCCCAGCACCAGGTTGACGGTCAGTGGATCAAGATCGAGTGCGGCGCCGCCGCTGGTCGAGACGGTGCCGCTGCTGCTGTTTAGCGTGAAATTGGTAGTCTTGGTGTTGGCGACCACGCCAGTGCCGGCAGTGTTGAAGACGATGAATGCGCCGAGATCGACCGTGCCGCTGGTGTTGGTGAAGCTGAGGCCGTTGCCCTGGACCCGCGCGCCTGGCGTGCCGACGCCGAGCGTGCCGGCACTGACGGTGCCACCGGCGCCATCGGAATCGAAGCGGACATTGCTGAAGGCGATGCCGCCACTGCCGGCGCCCCCGGTCACCGTATTGCCGGCAAACGACCTGATCGCGATTGAATTCAGGTCGGCATCGATGTTCTGGCCGGTGAACGACGCAGCCAAGCCGGACGCGGTCGACCTGAGCGTGTTGCCGTCGATCGAAAGCAGAAGCGTATTGGCCGGAGCTCCCGTGGTGGAGAAATCGAGCGCGTTGCCGCCGGCGGTGATGGTGTTGTTCCTGACCAAGAAACTGGAGGCGCCGGTCGCGTTGGCGGCAACGCCCGCACCGGAACCGAGATTGCTGACGATCAGGTTCTGGATGCCGCCCGTGAAGATGCCGCTGCCTGATGTCGCCAGATTGATGACCTGCGTGGCGTTATTGCTCTGCAGGACCGGCCGCAGCGTGTCGATGCCCGCCGGCGCCGCGATGATGGGCGAATTCTGCACCGTGGTGAAGTGGAACGCCGGCGACGCGCCGGCGCTGGTGTCGACCCCGAGCTGGGAGACATCGATCGCCGCGTCGTTGCTCTTGAAGGCGAGCAGCACCTGTCCGTCATCGAGTTGGAACGACGTCGCGCCGAGGTCGATCGTCGCCTGGCCGCCGTCGACGTTCTTGTCGATCAGCACAATGACATTGGCCGAAGACGTCTGGGCGTTGGCGTAGGTGCCTGGATTGAGCAGACTGCCGTCGCCAAGGGCGGTGGCATCGGCCGTGACATAGTAGACCTTGTAGGAAGACAGGTTCGAAGCGTCGCCATCGAAATTGACGTCGTTGAAATTGTAGTCGCCGTTGGTCGGCAAAGTGTCGGTGGCGTGGATGACCTGGCCGCCTGTGGTCTTGATCGACGATTCGGCCGGGCCGGCGCCGTCGCCAAACACGAGCTGGGCGTTGGTGGCGCTGGAGAACTGGACCCCATAGCCGACATTTTCGATCTTGGAGGTCTGTCCCGCCGGATTGTTGTTGACCGTGTCGCCGAGCTGGATCGTGCCGGTGCCGGTCGTGTCGGCCATGTCGATGCCGATCGTGCCGGCAAAACCGCCGCCGTCGACGTCGAAATCGCCAGCGGTGATGTTGCTCGCGCCGAGCGCCGCGCCGTTGAGGTCGAGACCGATGGTGTTCGCCGCGCCAAGCCCGATGTTCAGGCTGGCGAAATTCAACGTCGAGCCGAGCGTGCCGGAAATGTCGACACCGCGCGCATTGGCACCGGTGATGCCTAGCAGGTTGACCGTGCCGAGATCGATTACGCCGCCGCTGACATTGTTGAGCGATATGCCGGTCGCCGCGCCATTGACCGAAATCGTATCGAACTTGATACCACCGGCGCCGACCGTCGCGCCTTTCGCCCCGGCGACGACCGCCGTCGCGTCGCCAAGCTTCAGCGCCGTGCCGCCGTTCGTGGTCGTGATGGTGTTGCCGGCGCCGGTGACGCTGACTGTTCCCGAACCGAAGGTGCTGGCGGTGAAGCCGGCGCCGCTGCTGGTGGTGATGACAAGGCCGCCATTGGTGAAGGCGAGAGTGCCCTTGGTCTGCGGGTCCATCACGTACGACGGTGCCTTGACGATGGCATCGTTGGCGCCGGTGTTGAATATCTTCGACGTGCCGGAGAAGGTGACCGTGCCGTTGGCCGAGCCGCCGATGGCGACACCCTCGCCACCGCTGTGATCGATGGTGCTCGAAATATCGTATATGCCTTCGGCATGGCCAAAGAAGTCGAAGGCCGTCGATGACGTGGTGGAAACGACGGAACCGCTCATGTTCAGACGGGTCGCATCGCCCGTGGCGCTTAACACCGCGCCCACACCGACCGTGATCGAACCTTTGTAGGTCAGCGTGGTGAAGGCCAGGTCATTGCCGCCGCCGAGGCTGATAGCCGAGAGGGTGGTATTCGTGATGCTGGCGCTGCCGTTGATGCCGACGTTGACGGTCCCGCCCTGCGAGCTCTGTATGATGCCGAACTGGCCGCCATCGATGGTCAGGGTGGATCCGGCGACATTGGCGATGTTGACGGTACCAACCTCGGGACCGCCGATATTGAACCCGGCATACTGGACGTCGAGATCGATCGTCCCGGTGAAATTGACCTCTCCGGTGCCACTCAGGGCGTACAGCCAGGCGCCGGTGTATCCAGTATCCCTCAGGCCGCCGATGTTGACATCCCCGACGAGATTGGCGCCCAACAGCGTCACTCCGGCACCGCCGGGGTCGCCGGGAAGGGGGATCGTGGAGTCCGCCGAGATGCTGTCGAAGGTAATGCCGGCGCTGCCGACATTGGCACCATACACAGCAAGCCCGTCGCTGCCGGCATTGATCTTGTTGCCCGCGCCGGTGACGGTAATAATGGTGGAGGTTGCGCCAGCCGGGCCTAAATCGCCAATTGCGACGAAGCCCGCCCCGGCCATTGTCGATATATCAAGGCCGCCATGGGTGAAGTCGATCGTGCTGTTGGTATTGAGTGCCGGGGCGCCTAAGCCGTAATTGCCAATGATGCCCAAGCTCACGCCGTCCGTCGCGCCCGAGCTGATCACCTTGCTGGTGCCCGAGAACGTGATCGCGGCTGCGTCGTTACCGGCAACGACGATGTTGCCGCCGGCGGACGCATTGGTATCGGCCAGATTACCCGACAGCGTCACCGAGCCACCGGTCATGCTCTGGATCGACGCCGCGGCGCCCGTGCCGTTGCTGGCAATCGTGCCGCCATAGGAAATCGTCGCGTTGCCACCGCTGCCGGCGATCGTCGAGCCGACATTGAACGACGTGCCCGAACCGGTGTTGGTCAGCGTACCGGTGCCGAAGCTTGCGGTGCCGGCCAGGTTCTGCAGGTCGATGCCGCTGCCGGAAGCGAAAGTCGCACTTGTCGAGGCGAAGTTGATACCGGCCGTGATGCCGTCGAGCGCCACCGCCTGCGCGTTGGTGGCGTTGATCGTGCCGGTCGTGACATTGACCGTGCCGCCGCCGCTGGCGCTGAACGCCGTCGCGCCCGATGTGGTGATGTCCAGATCGGCGAAGGTGACCGTAGAGCCAGCGTTGTTGGTAAGCGAGGCACCATTGCCGTTGACTGTGACCTTGCCGGTGAAGTTGATCGTGCCGCCGGTGCGGTTGGCGATCGAGATGCCGCCGCCGGTCAGCGTGCCCGCCGGTCCGCTGTTGGGCAAGGTGCCGCGCGTGACCGTGATGTTGCCGGCGCCGCCATCGACGTCGAGCAGCGTGCCGGCGACGTTGACGTTGTTGTCCGTGATCGACAAATTGGTGTCGAGGCCGGCGACCTTGAACGCCGTCTGGCCGGTGGCGACATTGCTGACCGTGACGCCCTGGATGACGATGCCGCCGACATTGCTGAAGCCGCCGGCATTCTGGTCGATGGTGAAGACCGAACCGCTGCCGCCGGTGAAGTCGAACGCGGTGTCGCGCACCTGGTTGCTGCCGAGCAGCTGCAACGTATCGCCGCCCGTGCTCTTGACCACGCCCTCATTGCCGGTGACGTTGCCACCGGTGGCGCCGAGATTGCCCTGGACATTGATCGGCTGGATGGTGCCGGAGGTGATGATCGAACTGCCGTTGCCGAAGCCGGTGATCGACTGGCCCGAATCGAGCGTGAACGGCGTGGCGCTCAGATCGACCGTGCCGACAAAGGCGAAGGTCAGTGTGCCGGTCATGGCATCGGCCTGAGCGGCCGTGACCGTGGTCACCGCGGCGCTGAGCCCGTTGGTGCCGGCAGCGATCACGCCACCGTCCTGGGAAATCATGACGACCCCGCCGACCGCGCTGGCCAGATTGGCGCTGCCGGTGAAGGCGACATCATCGAAATCATAATTGCCGAGCGTCGGATCGAGCCCGATCGTGTTGACCGTGTAGCCGCCACTGGCCGCTGTGATCGAGGATTGCAGCACAGTCGCGTCGCCGTCGCCGAAGGTGAAGTTGGCGTTGGCCGACGTCGCCGTCGTGCCGCCCGACGACAGTTCGACGCCGACACCAGCATTAGAAATGCTGGAGCCCTGCAGAAAGGTGATGGTCTTGTTGCCCGTCGTCGATGACAGGTCGATGCCGCGCGAGGTGAGGTCGCCGGTGCCGGTGATCGTTGTCACGCCGAAATCGGCCGTGGTCGATGAACCGCTGAAGTCGATGCCGGTCTGGTTGGCGCCGGAGCCCATCGTCACATTGGTTGTTCCAAATGTGACATCGGCATTGGTCAGGGCGAAGTTGATGCCGGCTGGACCGACGGTCGAACCCATCGTCACGCTGGTGGTGCCGAAGGTGACGGCGCCGGCATTGTTGGTGATGTCGATGCCATTGCCCATGGCGCCCGACACGGTCACCGCCCCGAAGGTCGCCGATGCGGTGCTGGCGACATTGGCGACGGCCAGGCCGGTGGCAGTGGCGCCGGTGATCGACAGCGGAGCTGTGACGTTCAGCGTCGCGGTTCCGGCAAGGCCGGTGACGACGGCGCCACCGCCGCCCGTCGCAGACAGCGTCGAGCCGATGAAGCTGATCGCGCCGCCGACCGGGGGCAGCGTCGAGCCGATCGCGAAAAGATTGCCGGTGCCGGTCGAGGTGATGCTGCCGCTGAAGGTCGCCGAGCCGCCGGTGGTGCCGTCGACCTTGAGCGCCGTGCCTGGCACGGTTGCCGAGCTGGAGATGTTGGCCGCCACACCGATTGTCGCGCTGCCACCGGAAACGACGACACCGTCGCCAGTGCCCGAATTGGCGATGGCGCCACCGAGGATCGCGATCGAGCCGGTGTTGTTGGTCAGGCTGACATCGGTGCCCGCGACATTGGTCGTCACCAGATTGGTAATGGTGAAGGTCGATGACGAAGCGTTGATTGCAAGGCCGTTGATGCCGCCACCGGTGCCGCCGATGGTGACATTGCCACCCAGGAACGGGCCGCCCGAAACGGCATTGAAGTTGAGCGCCGTGGCTTGCGCAACACCTGTCGTGATGCTGTCGAACGCCATGCCGCCGGTGCCGATGGTGACGCCGTCGAGATTGATCGCGTGGCCGGTGCCGGTGGTGATCTGCTCCGTGCCTGCGGCCGCGACTGTGATCGTGCCGCCCCCGGTGGCGCTGAAGCCGGTGCCGGTCGTCGTGGTCAGATCCAGCCCGCCGGTGAACTTGATTGTGCCGCCGGTGTTGCCGCTCAGGTTGATCGCAAAGGCGGTGGCGGTGCTGGCGGTGATCGCTCCACCGAACGTGGCGCTGCCGCCGCTCATGCCGGAGATCCCCACCGCGCTGGTAGCAGCGGTCTGGTTGATGGTGCCGTTGTAGGTGACGTTGGGCGTCGAGTTGCTGATGGAGAAGGCGTTGCTGCTCGTGTTGGCGATGGAACTCCCGACCCCGAAGGTCAAGGTTCCGCTGGAGCTGCCGACGATGCCTATGCCTACGCCGCCGCCGGTGATGTCGAGATCGTCGAAGGTGGCGATGCCGTCGAAATTGTTGGCGGACAGCGCCGCACTGGTGGCGTTGGTGATCTTGGTGTTGCCGGTGAAATTGACGGTCGCGCTCGAACCGACAAGCACGATGCCGATTTCAGATGCGGTCTGGACGGTCAGGTCGTCGACCGAGACCGTACCGGTCACTCCATCGAGGAAGAGGCCGGTTGCGACATTGCTGACCGTCACGCCCTGGACGGTCAGGCCATTGATGCCCAGGCCGTGGATGCCGGCGGCGGCGCCCCCGGCAATATTGAAATCGAGCAATGTGTTGCCGTTGCCCAGCGTCACGACATCGCCGCCGCCGGAACTGGTCAGCGTTGCCGCGCCCGCGGAATCCGAGATGGATTCGTCATGATGGACGTTGGTGCCGGTGACATTCAACGGCACCCCGCCGAGCGAGAACGCGCGGCCGTTGCCGAACGACGCAAGTTCCTGTCCGTCGCTCAGCGAGAAGCCGGTGGCGTCGTCGATCGTCCCGCGGTTGACCAGGACAATGATGGCGTCGCTGGCGGTAATGCTGTCGGCATAATCGATCGAGGCGAGGTCGGTGATGGACGTGCCGCCGCCCGAAGCCCCGGCCGCGACGAAGATGTAATTGCGCAGGTCGTAGAGTTGCGGGCCGGCAAACTGTGTCGTGCCGAAGGCGTAGTGGCCGCTGCCCTCATTGAGCCCGCGCGCATCGAGCGAGGCGGTGATGCCGGAGATGGAGCTGGAACCGCCGCCAAAGGTGAACTCGGCGTTGGCCGAATTGGCGGGCGACCCCGCTAGGCCGAAGCGCACGCCGGTATCGACATTGGTGATAACGCCGCCATCGGTGACGGTGATCACCGCGCCGCCGACGCTCGGCGAGGTCAGGTCGATGCCGATCGAGCCGGCAGCACCGGTGCCGGTTATGTTGAGCGACTGGGCGGTGAAACTGGTCTTGGATCCGGAGAAGTCGAGGCCGGTGCCGACACC
>NZ_RZOL01000205.1:0-10770 GCF_004022985.1 Mesorhizobium sp. M7A.F.Ca.ET.027.02.1.1
CCGCACCCGGGGGGCGACTTTCCCCGCCACTCCTGGTGCGCGCATTTCATCGAAGTGCGCGTCGACGAGGATTTCGGCACGGTGCGTGTATCGCGTGTGGTGTCGGCGCTGGATTCGGGGCGGCTCTACAACCCGAAACTTGCCGAAAGCCAATGGAAGGGCGGCATCATCATGGGCATCGGCCAGGCGCTATTGGAAGAAGGCATCGTCGACCGCCGCCACGGCCGCATCGTCAATGACAACCTCGCCGATTACCTCGTGCCGACCAATGCCGACATCCCCGACATCGAGGTGATCTCGGTCGGCATCCCCGACCTGCATTCCTCGGTGCTCGGCGGCAAGGGCGTTGGCGAACTGGCCATTGTCGGCGTGGCGCCGGCGATTGCCAACGCGGTGTTCCATGCGACGGGAAAACGCGTGCGGGATTTGCCGATCACGCTGGAGAAGCTGATTTAAGGGCGGTGGCCGATCTCCCCCTTGAGGGTCCCCTTGTGGGGAGGCCAGGCCGCAGCTTCGGGCGATGGTGCTCCCTCCACACTTTCACCTTCAGCACTCGCGCAACCATCAAGGGGTAAGACCATGAGCGACATCCATTTTGGCACCGGCAAAATGCCCCCTGAAAACATTACCCCCTCAGCATCGCCGACTGGCTGTGCCTTGCCGCGGCCATAGCCGAAACCGAGGCCCGCCACGCGATCCGAAAACCGCTGACCCGGACGACGAGCCGTGACTTCCTTATGCAGGTTTTCTGCTCCGTTGCTGCTCAAAGCCCAAATCGGCAAGACCGCGCTCCACGAAGCCCTCAAAGCCGAAAAATTAGCCACATCCACCGTCAAACCGAAATGGGTTCTTCTGGTGACTCCATGGCTAACCAGTTAACCCGACGCTACCCATCGCGGGTGCTATCATATTGATCTCGGTCAACGGACGGCGGGTACGCGATGCGCGGCCACAGGAGCGGCCGCGCATGACGGGATTATCCGCTTAAGCCGCGGTTTCGGCGCCGGCCTCGCTTTGCGCGGCATAGTGCGCAAATGTCGCCTTGAAGCGGCCGTTGACGTATTCGCCCGACGTGATCGGGGGGTACTTCGCAGGATGATCCTCATCAACGCAACTGGGAAGCACCTCGATCACGGCATCATAGTTTGGACCGAAGAAGAACGGGATCGAATAGCGTTCTTTGCCGGAACGGTTCACCGCGCGGTGGACGGTCGAGGCGAAAAGGTCATTGGTCCAACGCGCCATCTGATCTCCCACATTGACGACGAAGCAGCCGGGGACGGGATCGGCCGCAATCCACTCGCCTGTTGCATTCAGTACCTGCAAGGCTGAAATACCATCCTTCTGGGCCAGGATCGTGAAGCACTCATAGTCCGAATGCGCCCCAATGCCGATCTGTCGGTCATCGATCTCGCCAAACTGCGGTGGATAGTGGAGCACCCGCAAAGTTGCGAGCGGCTTGCCGACCAGCAGGTCGAAATATGTCTCCTCCAACCCCAGAGCCAGAGCAAAGGCATGGAGCAGGTGGCCACTCAGCGTCAGCATCTCGGCATGGTAGGCTTCCAGTGTCGTTCGGAACTCCGGCCTGCCCGCTGGCCACTGGTTGGGACCGTAGAGTACTTTGCCGGCCTTCACGTCCGGATCGTCGGCTGGCACATCCAACGCAATATCATAGGATTCGTGCAGGTCTCCGCGCGCGGTCGGATCCGTATTCTCTTCCAATATTGCCGCATAACCGCGATTATTCTTTGAATTGGAAACGTGATTCTCCATCTTCACGTCGTCGGATTCGGCGAAATACACCTCCGCCACCTCAAACGTGGCATCGATGACATCCTTCGGAACGTGATGGTTCTTGATATAGAGGAAGCCGACTTCCGTGCAGGCCTCGCGCAGTTCCTGGGCGAGCTTTCGCTTGGCCGCCTCGTCGCCTGTGAACATGGGCTCGAGATCAATGATCGGGATCTTGTCGAAGCTGACACGCTGCGGGTCGAGCCCTCCCCCTTTCATTGCACGCGCGCCGTTGCCGGTTTCAAGGACTTTCATTTTTCTGTTCCCTTTTCTTGCTGGCTTGCATCGAAAATTGTTTCGACGTAGTAGCGCGGCCCCGTGAAAACGAAGCCGGGCGAGAAGTAGCGGCCGCAGACATCCATGAACGCGGTCATCTTACGCGACGGAGCGTGCGGGCGCGATATGCGGATGCTGACCCGCTTTTCCGCGGACTCCCATGTGTCGAGCAACGGAATGAGGTGGCCGCGTTCACACTCGATCGTGGTGAAGAAGTGCGGTAGATAGGCAATGCCCTCGCCCGCAACGGCGAAGTACTTGATAGTCCAGTATTCGTTGGCGATCAGGTTGCTGCGCGGCAAGATACTTTCCTGCGCGGTACCTTTCTGTAGCCGCCAGTGCTGCAGGCCCGCCGAGGTGCGATAGACAATGCCCTGGTGTTCCGCCAAATCGGCGGGTTTTCGTGGCATCCCGGCACGCTCGACATAACTCTTGCTGGCAAAGAGTGCGAATTTTGCGGTGGAGAGCGTTTCGCCGCCTTCGATACCTTCGTCCCATGAAATCACGGCGTCGAGCATATCGAGGCTCTCCGGCGCGTAGAGAACGTGCGGCGAAAAGAAGGTGAGTTCGATTTCCACCTTGGGGTAGAGCTTTCTGAACGCCATGAGCATCTGCGTGTAGTAGGCCGTGCCGAACTCCCCCGTGGCGCCGATCCGCAAGGTTCCGGTCACGTCGTCGCTCAGTTCCGTCACGGCGGCCCGCGCCGTATCGCAGCTTTGCAGTATCTGCCGCGCGTGCCCGAGCAGGGTTTGCCCTGCCTCCGTGAGCAACAGGACACGGCCGGAGCGCTCGAACAGAGCGACCTTCAGATCGTCTTCAAGCTGCTTGAGCCGAAGACTGAGCGTGGATTTGGGCAGGCCGTACAACTTCGCCGCGGCGGACAATGACCGCAGTTCCGCGATTTTTACAAATGATGCCAGAGCATCGGTGTTCATTTGATCGTTCACATTTCTGTGCAAAATGCCCAAAAAATGAGCATGATTATTTTTGTTGCATGAACGAACGTAATCGGCTGTTATGCACTGCACAAGAGCCAATTCGCTTTTGCCAAATCAAAAAAGACGCTCCGGCGGCAATCGTCACCGTGCAGGGAAGCTGCATGGGCGCGGCATGCTTCCGGCTGAGAAAAACAAAGAAAACAAGGGGAACCACGAAATGAAAGAGCGCAACACGATGCCGTCCGGCTCAGTTCGCCTGTTCGCGGCGGCGGCCACGGTTTTCGCATCCTGTGCTGCGTCCGGCGCATATGCCTTTACTCTGGAAGGGTCGCCCAAGGTCGCGTTCATCTATGCAAGTTCAGCGCGAGACGGCGGATGGAACGAAGCCCTCGAGGCCGGCCGCAAGGCCGTGGAGGAACAGCTACAGGTGCCTGTCTCGGTGACGGAGAACATACCGGAAGAGGCCACGAAGCTGCGCGCGGCGATCGATCTCTACGTCAAGCGCGGCTTCAACATCATAATCGGCACCACCTATGGCTACAGCGCCCCAATGGCCGAAGCGGCCAAAGCCTATCCGAATGTGGCGTTTCTCAGTGCTTCGGGCACGGAGAATGGGGCCAACATGGAAAGCTTCTATGCCCGCACTTACCAGGGTTGGTACCTTGCAGGCATCGCGGCAGGACAGGCGACGAAGACGAAGAAGATCGGCATCCTCGCCGGCTTTCCGGTCGGCGTGGTGAACTGGGATATCAACAGTTTTGCACTCGGGGCCCATTCGGTCGATCCTACGATCGAAACGGTCGCGGTCTTCGCCAACTCCTGGTGGGACCCGGTGAAGGAAGGGCAGATCGCCCAGGCCATTCTCGACCAGAAGGCCGACGTGCTCGCCACGAATCTGAGCGCGACCTCGGCGCTCGACGCCGCCGAAAAGGCAGGCGTTCCTTCGATAGGCTTTCAGCTCGACATGTCGCATGCCGCGCCGCGAACGATCCAGACCTCGGTCATCTTCCGCTGGGAGAAATATCTTGTGCCAACGATCAAGGAGATCATCGACGGCAACTGGAAACCCGAGGAATACGGCGCCTTCGAAGGCCTTGAAACCGGCGTGGTCGATCTCGCTCCTTTTGGCCCCTCGGTTTCCGAGGAGACCAAGGCAAAGGTCGAGGCAGCAAAGCGGGAGATCATCACCGGCAAGCTTGATCCGTTCCAGGGCCCTCTGAAAAAGCAAGACGGCACCATCGTTGTCGACGCCGGCGGGAAGGTCGACGATGCGGCGCTCTGGTCGATGGACTATTTCGTCGACGGTGTCATCGGCACCATGCCGGCGAAGTAATGACGACGGCGCTTCCGCAGGCAGGAGACATGCGACAACCGCCGGGCACGCCGGCGGCTCTGTTGATGCGCGGCATAGGCAAGTCGTTTGACGGCAAAGCCGCGCTCCGCGATGCGTCCTTCTGTCTCGAATGGGGGGAGGTGCATGCCATCGTCGGTGAGAACGGTGCAGGCAAGTCCACTTTGATGAACGTGGCGGCCGGCGTCTATGTAGCTGACGGGGGCTACCAATCGATCGACGGCGAAGCGATCAGTTTGCGCAGCCCGCTGGAAGCCGCCGCCGCCGGTCTCGGCATGGTCCATCAGCATTTCCGGCTGGTCGAGAGTTTTACGGTTGCCGAAAATGTTCTCCTCGGCTTCGGCCGCAAGGCTGCTGTGAAAACGCTGAGCGATGCGGCGGCGATCGTTTCCGCCAAGTCGAGCGAGATCGGCCTGCCCGTCGATCCGCACAAGCTGGTAGCGAACCTTTCGATCGCCGAACGCCAGCGCGCCGAGATCATCAAGGTCATGCTTCTGGGCGCCCGAATTCTGGTCATGGACGAACCGACGGCGGTGCTGGCCGACGAGGAAGCGCGCACGCTTCTCTCTTTTGCCCAGCGATTGTCGAGGCAAGGTCACGCCGTGGTTCTGATCACGCACAAGTTCCGGGAGGTTGCCGCTTTCTGCGACCGGGTAACGATCATGCGGCACGGCGAGACCGTGCTTGACGGTGCGCGGGTTGCGAACGTCACCGAAGCGGAGGTGGCGCGGCTGATGGTCGGCGATGCCTTGACGGTTGCGGGCCGGCCGTCATCTCGGCCGGGCGATGTGTGTCTGAGCGTGGAAAGGCTTTCCGCACGGGCGACCGCTCACGGGCAAAGCCTGAACGATCTCGGGTTCGAGCTGCATGTCGGCGAAATCCTTGGCATCGCCGGCGTCGGTGGAAACGGGCAGGAGGAACTCGTTGCCTGCCTTCTCGGACTCGACCGTGCCGGTGCCGGCGCGATCGTACTGGATGGCCAGGACATATCCACCGCCAAGCCAGACCAGCGCCGCGAGGCCGGCTTGCGCGTCATCCCCTCCGACCGCTTTGACAGCGGGTTGATCCGGGAGCTTTCCATTGCCGACAATCTCGCGCTTACGACCGTCGCCAGCGGTAGCTTCGGCGGTCCGTTTCTCCTGAGCCGGCGGGCGATGCGCGAGAAGGCCGCCGAGGCCATCGATGCCTTCGATATCCGCGGCGCGACGCCGGAACGGCCGGCCTCTTTGCTCTCGGGAGGAAACGCGCAGAAAGTGTTGCTCGCGCGGGAGCTCGATCACGGCCTGAAGGTTCTCATAGCGCATTCCCCTTCTCGCGGGCTGGACATGAAAGCGGCCGAGTTCGTCCGATCGGCGATCCGCGGAGCTGTGGAAGCCGGCGCGGCCTGCCTTCTGATCAGCGAGGATCTCCAGGAGGTCATGTCCCTGTCCCATCGGGTGGCCGTCATGAACAGAGGAAGGATCGCCGGCTGCCGTCAGACCGGCGACGTCACGCCTGAATGGATAGGAGGCCTTTTAGCAGGCCATGCTTGACACAGCTTTCCTTGTTCGCAGGCAAAATCCCGGCTTCTTGTTGACCAGTCTCAGTTATGTTGGCGGACTGTTGGTCGGGCTGACGGTTTCGGCGGTGCTGCTCGTGCATGCGGGCGTGCCGGCAAGCGCTCTTGTGGATGAGTTCCTGATTGCAACTTTTCTGACCTCGGACGGCCTCTCCCAGACGGCGACGGCCGCTTTACCGTTGGTGCTCGTCGGCCTCGCCTCCGCCGTTGCCATGCGCGTGCGGTTTTGGAACATCGGCGTGGAGGGCCAGCTATGGCTCGGCGCGATCGCGTCAACCTGGGTGGCGCTGAACGGCAGCGGGCCTGAAGTGCTGAGGTTGCCGGCGATGTTCGTTCTGGCAGCGCTTGCGGGAGCCGCCTGGATTGCGATTCCGCTTTTTCTGAAACTCAAGTGGGGCGTTAACGAGGTTATTTCGACCCTGCTGCTGGGAAGCGTCGCGTTTCTGCTCGTGCAGCATCTTCTGTTCGGGGTCTGGAGAGACCCTTCCAACAGCTTTCCCGTGACCGCTACCTTTCCCGTGGCGAGCTGGTTTCCCGTTCTGGGATGGGGGCAGTTGCATGCCGGAATCTTCCTGGTCGCCGCTATCGCATTGTCCATCTGGTTCGTCATGGAACACAGCCGGGTCGGCTTCTACGCGGATGCTGTAGGTTTCAACGCCAAGGCCGCGCGCGCCACGGGCCTGCCGGTGCTCAGCATAGCCTTGGGGCTCGTGCTGCTCTCCGGCGCTCTCTCAGGCGTTGCCGGCATGATGATCGTGGCGGGGACGGAGCACCGCCTCAACCAGTCCGTCGGCAACGGCTATCTCTTCAGCGCGATCGTGATCGCCTACCTGGCCCGCGCGAAGCCATTGTGGGTGGTCGTGATCTCTTTCGCGCTCGGCGCGGTGTTCACCGCCGGGAATGTCCTGAAGGTTTTCTACTCGATCTCCGAAGCGATGATCGTGCTGATGCAAGGCGCGGTACTGATGTCGATTTTGATGGCGCAGTTCTTCAGCTCCTATTCGCTCAAACGGCCGAAGAACTAAGGAAGGGGTTGCATGGATTTTCTAATCGGCTGGATTGCCATCATTCCGAGCTATGCGGCACCGTTGCTGCTGGCGAGCCTCGGCCTCATTATCTGCGAAAGAGCCGGCGTTCTCAATCTTGGAGCGGAAGGATTGATGGCGGTCAGTGCGATGACCGGCGCGATGACGGTGCTTTCCGGAGCCGATCCTTGGGTTGGTCTTGCCGCCGGCGCAGCGGCCGCGATGGCTCTCGCGCTGCTGTTCGCAATATCGACGGTCGCCTTGCGCGCCAATCATACGCTCGCCGGCCTGGCCGTCGTCGCAATCGGACTGGGCATCACCGGGGTCGTGGGGCGACCCTACGTGCAGAAGACCTTTTCTGGCATTTCCACACTTGGCGACCTCTTCGGGATAGACCGCGGTTCGGCATTCGGCCGCATTTTCGCGGTGCAGGACCCGGTTACGCTTGCGCTGCCGACCCTGGTCGGCGCGCTCTGGTGGTGGCTTTCCAAAAGCCGACATGGCCTCAGGTTGAGGTCCGTCGGGGAAAACCCGGCCGCCGCGGATGTCGCGGGTATCGACGTGCAACTGGTTCAGTTCGGGGCTGTCCTGGCGTCCGGGCTGTTTTGTGGTCTCGCCGGAGCCTATCTCTCAGTCGCCACAAGTCATGTCTGGGTGGAGGGAATGGTCGCGTCGCGCGGCTGGATTGCCGTTGCGCTCGTCATCTTTTCGCGCTGGAACGCGGCTCGAGCTCTCTGGGGTGCGCTTCTTTTCGGAAGCGCGGATGCGCTTGTGCCTAGACTACAAGCCATAGGCGCCGACGTTCCTGTCTATCTCATGATGACTTTGCCGTACTTGCTGACGCTTGTCGTGCTGGTGGCAGGCTCATTGGGCGGCCGGCGCTCCGGCGAGCCGGCCTTCCTCGGCAGGGTCTATCTACGACAAGACAAACAATAAGGAACTTGCCCGGTTCATGAGCCCCGCCGCCCGCATCCTTCTGGACTTCGCGGATATCATGGCAAGCATCAAGGATCGCCGATGTCTGTGCCGTCCCCCCTCGCCCGGCGCTGACCCTGCGGCTCCGCTCGACGCCTATTCGCGTGCCACTAACCGTGAGATCAAGAACAAAGCGCCACGGAGACGACAGAGGGGGTCGCCGCGCGTAAAGCGCCAACGTCATCCGCAACAGCAGGCCGAGCCCAGCCGGACCGCCCCCGCTGGCCTGCCGGACCCGGCCGTTCGCTTTCGCTCCAGGCGTTCGTCGTTCGGAAAGCCAAGCGATTGGCTTTCCGTCCGCTGCGCGGACCACTCCTCACCCCCCTCAAGGGGGAGATCAGCAGCTTCAGCGGATCAGAACTTGTAGCTGAGCCCGACCCGGATATCCTGTGTCTGGAGGTCGACATGGGTTTCCGTGGGCAGGCCGGCTGCCACCGAGAGGTCCTGGCTGCCGAAGTCGGAGTAGCGGTATTCGGCCCGCGCGATCCACTTGTCGGTAAAGGCGTGCTCGATGCCGGCTCCAACGGTCCAGCCGACATGGCTGTCGCTGTGGAGCGTTACTTCGGCGGCAGGGCCACCGGCGCTGACCGCAATCAGTTCATACTTGGCCGCGGCGACGCCGGCAGTGATGTAGGGCAAGGTCCGATCGAAAGCATAGCCGGCCCGCAGCCGCGCCGACCCCGACCATTTGAGTTCGCTCTTGAGCAACGTGGTGACGCCGCCGCCGCCGGCGTCGAGGGCCGTCAGCCCATCTATATTGCTGTACATGATGTCGGCCTCGGCGCCGATCACGAAGCTGTTCTCCATCTGGTAATTGGCGCCGATATGGACGCCGCCGATAAATCCGTTCGGATCGGTGGAGACATTGAGATCGGTGGCCCCGCCCAGTCCGCCGCCGGCGATGAACAGATTGGATTTTCCGGCCGCGTAGCCGATGTCGACGCCGGCATAGAGTCCGGACCAGTCGTAGCCGGATGCAACAGGCGAAACCTCATTGATATCAGCCGCACACGCCACACCGAGCGGCGCGAGAATGAAGGCCGTTGCGAGAAGAAGAGTTTTCATTGTTGTCTGCTGCCCCATGTTGCTTCCCCACCGCACAAATGAGCTGCGGAGATCCAGCTGTTGTCGAGAAATCCGGTGTTGCATTGTCCGCCCGCCGCGTCTTGGGCTGGGCCGCACCCGAATTGTCGGGGAAAGCATAGCAGCGCTTTCCCGGCTGGTGTGGCCATTCGGCCTCAGTCGATTGGCGTGTCGTGTATCCGGCGGGGTTAGCGGCGACGAAACTACCTGGCACTGCCCGGTGTCGAGCCGAATCGGCGGCGGAAGCAGCGGTTGAAATAGGAGACGTCGGAGAAGCCGCTGAGCAGCGCGATCTCGCTGATCCGCATGCGGTCATTGTGCCTGTCGCGGAGCATGCGATGCGCCCTTTGCAAGCGCAGTTCGAGAATGCGCTCGGCAAAGCTCACCCCGGTTTCCTGCAGCAGGTCATGGACATAGCGAACGGAGAGCCGCAATTGCCCGGCAACGCCCTGCGCCGAAATGGCGGGATCGGCGAAATTATCCCGCATCTTCTGCAGTATGGCCTGCAGCCTTGCCGCGCGCAGGCCGCGCAGGCCCGCCAGTTCGGCCGCTTCGCCCTTGGCGCCGGTCGCAAGGCCGATCAGGTCGACGATCGTTTCGGTGGCGTGGCCGATGAGGTCGGGCGAGACCAGCGCCGGGCCTGCTTCCAGGAAGCTGCAATAGCGCTTGAGCATGCCGAGCGCCTCATTGTCGGCTCCAACGGTCAACGCCAGCCGATCCTCGATATGAGCGAAGGCATTTTCCAGCACGGCACGAGGGAGCACCACATTGGCCCAGACATTGCTGTCGCCGCCGGTCATCTGCAACGCTTCCGAAGCCGAGACCAGTGCGGCCTCGCCTTTGCCGACGTGATAATCGCGGCCAATCTGCGTGCCGCTGAGCACCGTATCGCCATTGTTCACCAGCAGCAGATAGCCGTCGCGACCATCGGCGGCGATATTGCCCGCCTTGCGGCTGGCATGACGGATCGTCCCGGCCATCTGCCCAAGCACCAGCGAGCCGACAGCGGTGGCTTCGATCGCGGCTTCGAACGACAGTCTCTCCGAAATCGTGTATTCGACCGACCATATCTCGGCGACATGGATGTCCTGCCAGAGCGCGAAGCGTGCGCGATGATCCAGATGCGGCGGCAGATCCGCCGATGAGAAGACGTTCTTTTGCAAGGGGCAACCGGCCTTTTCTACAATCGCGTCTTCATTTCGACACGCACCGTATGGGACCAGATCACGGTCTGTCCAGAGCCGGAAATACTTGTGCGCCAGGTGACAATTCCAGTGCCGTCCTGGACAAGGATTGGCTTAATTTCGTGGATTGGGCTGGTTGAATTTCGGATTACTCGAAAATGCCCAGTGCCGACGAATCGCGCCACCCTACTCCGGCGACGGCACCGGCGGCCGCGATGTCAGCGCCGTGCCGAAGGCGGCGACAACGACGGCTGCGATCCCGGCCAACTGTGTTGCGGTCAGGCTTTCATGCAGGAACAGGAAGCCGGCCAGCGCACCCAGCCCCGGCTCCAGGCAGGTCAGCGTGCCGTAGATGCGCGCCGGCATGCGGGTCAGCGCCACCATCTCCAGGAAGAACGGCAACGCGCTGGAAAACAACCCGACCAGCAGCGCGCTGACCAGGATCGACGGCGACAGCAGCGCGGATCCCGCCTGCGCGATACCGAAGGGCAGCACGAGCACAGCGGCGATGGCCATGCCGTAGGCAGTGGTGCGGGTGCCAAGCTCCGCGCCGGCCTTCTGGGCAAGCACGATATAAAGCGCCCAGAAG